>JAFAHP010000341.1 GCA_019237175.1 Alphaproteobacteria bacterium | reverse complement strand
GCGGCAGAATGCCGAGCCGACGCGGATCCTCGAACGCGGTCGCGCGGCGAGCGTACACGACAAAGCCCGCCCGCTGATACGTTGCCAGCGCTTTTGGATGGTCGTAGGTCGAGGTATGCAGCCAGAAGCGGTCGAGCGGACGCGCTGTCCACGCGCGGTCGATCGCCGCCTGCAGCAAATAGGGTCCGTAACCACGGCCGATGAAGTCGGGGACGAGCCCAAAATAGCACAGCTTGGTTTCACGCGGTTCGGCGGTATCGAGCTCGAAAAACCCAGCCGGCACACCGCCGACATACAACACGAAAATCTCGACCGTCGGCTTGGTGATCAATTGCGCCAGGCTCGCGTCATTCAACAGCCGCCGCTCGAACCACAGCCACGGCTCGCCGACCGTGTTGTAGACATAGCGGTAGAACGACGGTGTGCAGTTCTCCACGCGCATCAGCGCGAGCTTGCCGGCCGGGATCGGCGTCCGGCCGGTGGTCGGACGCGCCAGCATCTCGAGGTAGGTGATCGTGTCGCGCAGCAACATCGTCCTAAAGTCCACTTGGGCCGAGATTGCTTCGTCGCGGCGCTCCTCGCAATGACAATTACTCTGGGTGTCATTGCGAGCGAAGCGAAGCAATCCCGATCCGTTGTTGCGCGGACGAGCGCGTGGTTTTCAGGCTAGATCCGTGACGCGGGGCCGGTCTCGACCGGCGTGTCGCCGGGAAGCCCCCATTCCGACCAGCTGCCGTCATAGACCGCCGCACCCGGATGCCCAATCAGATGCAGCGCAAAAGCCAATGCGCAGGCCGTGACACCCGATCCGCAGCTGGTCACGATTGGACGGTCGAGCGCCACACCGGCGTCGTGGAACAACATTGCCAGCGCCTCGCTACTCTTTAACTGATGTGTGGCGGGATCCGTGAGCCGGTCGTATGGCAGGTTGCGGCTGCCCGGAATATGGCCGCTGCGCAGCCCGGGACGGACTTCGGGTAACGAGCCGTCAAAGCGGCCTGCGGCGCGGGCATCGACGACCTGCTCGCGCCGGTTTGCAAGGTCGGCAAGGAGCGCCGCCCGGTCGCGCAACAGCGACGGGTTGAAATGCGCGGTAAATCGGCGCGGCACGGGCGCCGCGATCGCCGTCGCGAGGGGACGCCCTTCCGCCCGCCATTTAGGCAGACCGCCATCGAGCACCGCCGCTTCCTGATGACCGAAGACGCGAAGCATCCACCACGCCCGCCCGGCCGAGGAAAAGCCGGTGCTGTCGTAAACCACAACCTTGTCGCCATCGCCGACGCCGAGAGCGCCGATTTTGGTCGCGAATAGCGCAGCCGACGGGATCATATGCGGCAGGCTGGTGCCGGGTGTGGCGACGTCGTCGATGTCAAAAAATACCGCACCCGGAATGTGGCCGCGCTCGTAATCCTCCCGTGCGGTCGGGGTGATCCCCGGCAATTTGAACGATCCGTCGAGGATCCGGACGTGTGGGTCGTCGAGGTGAGAGGCGAGCCAGGCGGTGCTCACCAGGGCTTCGGGGCGGGCGTAAGGCATGCACGACGCTCCTGAGCGAAAATCTCGGCTGGTCGAATTGTCGTCGTTCCCGCGAAAGAGCCTGTAATCAAATCGGCGATCCCACCCAACCCGTCGCCGCCGCTTGATCCCCGGATCAAGTCCGGGGAGGGACCCAGAGCCTGCCCCTGGCACGAACAGGGGGCAAGAGACTGAAATCTCAGCCCCCGGGCTAAGCACCGACGGGGCCCTCGCTCCCGTAACCCGGAGGCCGCTTGCGCAGGAACGACGGAATAACCGTTTGGCAGGTCGCAAGCCAATTGGATTACACCCGCTTGCGCGGGGACGACGGTGTATATAGGCCTCTGCATCTCCTCCCCTTCGATCAAGCGAAAGCCAGGATGACTCGGCGGTTCTGGCGGCCCTTGTTCTCGATTTTGCTCACGACGACGAGGCCGATCTCGGCGGTGCTGGCGACGTGGGTCCCGCCGCAAGGCTGCAGATCCACGCCAGCAATCTCCATTAGCCGCACTAGACCGCTGCCGGTCGGCGGTTTGACCGACATCGTGCGCACAAGCTCTGGTTGGGCGGCGAGGTCGTCATCGCTGATCCAGCGCGGTGCCACCGGGTGCGCAGCGGCGATCAATTGATTGAGGCGGGCAGCGATCACCTCCTTGTCGAGGCTTGATCCCGGTACGTCGAAATCGAGCCGCCCGCGGCCATCGGCGACCTGACCGCCGGTTACCGCTCCGGGCACGACCGCGCACAGCAGATGCAAGCAAGTATGCATGCGCATCAGCCGATGGCGGCGGTCCCAGTCGATCTCGGCAATGAGTTCGGCACCGGGCGAGGGTAGGGCGCTGCCGGCGGCGGGGATGTGGATGATGTCGTCGAGGCCGTCGCCGCCCTTGACCGTGTCGGCGATCGCGATCGTCTCGCCCGAAACGAGCCGCAGCACACCGCTGTCGCCGGGCTGGCCGCCACCCATCGGATAAAACACGGTCCGGTCGAGCCGGATGCCGTGACCATCGGCCGCGGTCACCCGCGCCAGACAGGAGCGGACATAGGCGTCGTCGCGGAACAAGAGCTCGGTCATCGCACGGACCTCTCCC
>JAFAHP010000330.1 GCA_019237175.1 Alphaproteobacteria bacterium | reverse complement strand
GGGGCCGTCCGCCGCCGGGATGAACTGATGGTCGGAAAAGGCGTTTTCGACCGCCTGTCGCCATGCCCCGATTTCCGGCGCCGCCGCGATCTCCCGATCGAGCGGGTCGTAGAAGAATACTACGCGCGTACCGCGTGTTTCGAGCTCCGCGACCTGAGCTTCCAATCGCGACAGGAATGATTGATTGAGCTTATAGGGATGACCAAATCCGGCAACATAATAATCGATGCGCTCGCGGATCTCATTGCGCCATTCAGCCACCGATATCTTTGGCCGATCGGCGACGGCGTTGCGAGGACGGCGCGAGACGCTCGCCTTCACGAGTAAGTTGAGCAAATTATTTTCATCCTGAAATATCGGCATCGCTCGGCGCAAGGCGACCATCGTCGGGTCGAACAAATGCGACATCAGGTCTTCGTCGACGCCGCGATCGGCAAAATCGACCTCGACCAGAACAAGCTGCGGCCGTGCACCCGAGCGCAAGATGATTTCGAGCCCGGTCATCGCTCCGTTGCCCGCCATAAAGAGGGTTGCGACGTCGTCGGGCCGGAAACCTTCGGGCGGCAGACTCTTTGACACAGAGGAGCCGACGATCACGGTTCGCTTATTGTCGGGAGCGAGCAGATACCGCTCGGCGATGGTCGCATTCTTATAGGGTTCCCCTTGATCCTCCAGTTCTTCGGTCGAAAGCGATTTGCGCAACTCTGATACGGTGACGGTCACCGCAAGCAGCGTGAAGAGAAACCCGGCAACAAAGCCCGCTGCGCGGCGCCTTCCCGAGACGCCGAGATCGGCCCGCCGAGCGACCGGGCCAACGCCTCCAATCGTTCGTGGTGCGCTAAAATTGAAAATAGATAAAAGCAGTTTCTTTTCCTCCGGCGACCAATGCCAGAGCCAACAAGCTTCCGTAAAATGCCGGATCGAGCGCCAGCACGGATTGCGGAAGGAACTCCCGTTCCCGCAGATAGCTCAGGGCATGATGAACGAGGACCAGAGCCGATAGGACCCAAAGGATGCGCAGGTTGGCGGCGGTGTAGAGTTGCCGGGAGCCGTGCCAATGAATGATCGCCCCAAGAAAGGACGTAACATCGGTTACCGACGGCATGCGGAACAGCAACCACGCGATCGTGACATAGGCAAAGACGAGGGCGACGCGAAGTGGATGGACAGCCCGGGCGGCGAGGGGGCGCAGGCTCCAGCCCCGGCGCTCGGCCAATTCGCGACCAAAGCGCTCGGTCGACAGGGCCAGGCCGTGCGCCAGGCCCCAAAACGCATATTTCCATTCCGGGCCATGCCACAATCCGCCCAGGAACATTACAATGCCGAGATTGAGGTAGGTCCGAACCGGTCCACGACGGTTGCCGCCAAGCGGTATATAGAGATAGTCCCGTAACCAACTCGACAGCGAAATGTGCCAGCGTCTCCAGAAAGTCGCAAACGAACCGGCAAAATACGGACGATGAAAGTTGATGGGCAGTTCATAGCCAAAGAGGCGCCCAAGTCCGATCGCGATCAGCGAATACCCGGCGAAGTCGGCAAAGATCTGCGCCGAATAGCCGACCAGCATGGCGACTAGCTCGATGGAAGGCTTCGCGGCCCAAAGCATCGAATTGGTCATCGCCGCCGTCGACTGGTTCAGATTATTGGCGATCACCTCTTTGAGAAAATAGCCTTGCGAGAGCGCGCTGATTGCGTCCCACCAGCGCACATCGGCTAGCCGCTTGCGGCGGATTTGACCGTAAAAAGCCTTGCCCTTGACGATCGGCCCCGCCACGATCTGCGGGAAAAAAGTTATGTAATTCCATGTTTTGACCGAGTGTGCCAGCAGGTTCGGCGCCACGGCCGCGGCGTCGATCACCGCGCGGTCGCGGTAGCTGTCGACGATCAGACTGATCCCGTGGAATACGTAAAACGAAATGCCCACCGGAAGCGCGTAATCGTAGAGCGCCGACATTGCTGGGCTGCCGCCGAACAGCTCCTGATACAGCGCCTCCGGAATCAGCAGCCGCTTGTACTTGAAGAAGATCAGCAAAGCGAGGTTGAGCGCGACCCCGATCGACAGCCCGAGACGACGGCGAGAAGGTTGGGTTTGGACTGCGGCGAGGCTAGCCAGCGCGGTCACCAAAGCGGCGAAGCAGACCAGGAGCACCTGACCACCGGCCGCGAACCAAAAGATGACGAGGCTCGTTCCGATCAGGAACGGCACTTGCAGGCGTGCCGCAGGTAAGAGGTAGTAGATGATCAGGGCTACCGGCGCACCAGCCAGAAAAGGAAGTGAAACAAAGAAGTTCACCATCTGTCGCTCATATCGCCCGCGGTGGGAGATCCAGCGACCGGAAACAGCGGCTGCGCCTGCGTTACGGAATGTCGGCTATTTTTGACGACGAGACCCCGCCCGGTTGGCAACTCGAGAGTTTCGTACCCCCGTTGGTGGCATGAAGCGCCCACACTTCCAAGCGCCATCAGAATCCCCTTGTCCTGCGACGCGCAACGTCCATCGCCCCCACCCGAGCGCGCGGCGACGCGCCGGGGGCGATCTTTTACCGCGCACCAGCGCGATCGACAATTCCCGCACCCGGGCAAACGCTCCGCTCATATGCGGCATCTCGAAGGCGTGCGCAGCGTGTGACTTGCAACCCAGGGCCGCCGCCCGAGCTATCCGCTGCTCATCCTCCGTTCAGACGGAAAGCTTCGGCGACAGACGAAGTGTTGCGGTGGAATGCCCGAATGGCAGCGAGTGCGAGGACCGCGACGGCGACGAGGGGTGCGACGGGGAGGTGCCAAGCCTCGGCCACATCGCGGGGATCCAGGGCCAGGATGATCAAGACCCCGAAAATCGTGTTCTCCCAAGCCGACAGCCCGCCTTCGTCGCGAATCAACCAAGCCGCCGCGACCGCCGCCAGCATCAGATCGTAGACGAGCGCTACGGGAATGGCGACAAGGGTCGCCGCGGCCAGCGTCGCCGCCCTGATCGTCAGCGGACGGCCGCTGCGCCAGACGTGCGCCACCAGAAGACCCGCGATAAGTGTCGCGGCCGCCTGCACCGCGTATGCCGCGGGTGCAGCTCCGCCGAGCAGCAACACCGCGCCGAGCGGGGTGACAAAACCGCCGAAACTCACCTTGCCCGATTCATAGGTAGCATGGGAGCGGAGGGCTTCCGCGAGAAAATCGTGCCACGTCCCCCAGCCGAAAAGGATCAAGGACAGCGCGCAGAGCGCCGCGGTCGAAACGGCCGCCGCGGCCAAGGCGCGCCAGTGCCTCCCGGCAATCAGCGCCACCGGCACCAGCACGCCGAAATGCGGCTTGTAGCAAAGCGCTCCGAACAGGACGCCAGCAAGAATCGGCCGACGGTCGATGCACAGCAACCCCGCTCCGAACAACGCCGCCGTCAAAAACGAATTCTGACCCAGCCCCAAGGTCCAGAACACGGATGGAAACGCCAGCAGCGGAATAAGCGCGTCCCATCTGGTCTCTTGCAGAATACGGCGGACGACGATCAGGTAGAGAGCGAGACTCGCGGCCTCGAAGACCAGGAATGCCCCCAAATAAGGCAGACGAGCGAGGCCGGCGCAAATCAACAGGAACACCGGCGGGTAGTAGAAGAACCGGTATTGGATGCCGGGTTCGGTTGCACGCTCTTCGGCGACCTGATGCGCCGGCTGGTCATAGGCGAGTTCCGGCGTGCCGGCATCGGCCAGACTGCCGGCGGCATAGAAGCTGACAAAATCGGTGCTTGCGGGCTCGGCTAGCGGCACGATCCAACCATGGGTGCCGGCGACGAGAAATAAGAAGCCGCCGAGCTCGATCGCCAGCAGGATCGCGCAAAAAGTGATGATTCGCCGACGGTCCACCCAGTTTTCTGACGAGCGAGAAAAACCCACCACGGTGGATGCCATCTGCGCGCGGCGTCCCTACGCCCCGGAGAATTCCGGGAACCGCTTGCTCGAGCCTACGCCGTGATCGGTTAGAAAAAGATTAAGGCCAAACCCTGCGCTGAGGCGATCAGTGCTCGAGCGCGACGGCGGTCGGGCTTGAATTCGCGGCGTGGGCTAACGACCTCGTGGGTTGCCGATGCGGCTTGGGGGGAAGTCTGCTATGGTAGAACAAGGTTCGACTCTCGGGATCATCACATGGGTTCTCTCAGCATCTGGCATTGGCTGATCGTCTTGGCGGTGGGACTGCTGTTGTTCGGCGGGAAGAACAAGGTATCGAGCCTGATGGGCGATTTCGCCAAGGGCATCAAAGCGTTCAAGGCGGGGATGAAGGAAGAGGGCGAAGCCGAGGCGCCGCCGCCTCCGGCGCAGGTTCCGCCGCCCGCTGCCGCGGCGACCACGCCAGCACCCGCGGCTGCCGCGGACCGTCCGCCCCAGCACGTCTGACCTACCGTCGCGAGCCGTCCCCCACCAGGATCGGTTTCTAGTCCCCACTGGGCTTCGCCGACCCGCGAGGCGTCAAACCGTGGGCGCACGCTGTCCCGTGGGCCTTCAGCCCACGGAGTAAATCCGTGGGGAAAGCCGGGACCCACTTCGCCACCGCTCGTGCCAGCCGGGAAGTGGGCCCCGGCTTTCAACGGGGATGCGTGTAGTATGGGCGGCCATCGGGAACCGGTTTTGTTTCTTCCTGGGCCCCGTCAGAATTCGTAGGTATCGATGATCATCGGTTCGTTGCGAGCGGCGGCGACCCATTCCTGCATCGCAGGTAGCGCCATGATTTTGTCGCAATAGGCGTCGGCCTCGCGCTCGAGATCGATCTTGTAGGTTCGAAATCGGGTCGCGACGGGCGCGTAAGTCGCATCGGCGATGCTGAAATGTCCGAACAGAAAATCGCCGCGGCCCTTTCCAAAGCGTTTGCGGCAATCCCGCCAGATCGCCATCACCCGGTTGATATCGG
>JAFAHP010000325.1 GCA_019237175.1 Alphaproteobacteria bacterium | reverse complement strand
GGCAAGCTGATAGCCGAGCGAGGTCCCGCTATAACGCAACCGCGGCGTGAAGCTTTCCGCGATCAGCGCCGCCTGCGGACCATAACAGGTTGTGGCCGGAAGCAGCGACAGCGCGATCGCGATAAAGATCAAGCCCGGTATCTTGGTGTCAAGCAACGCAAAATAGATGAAGCCAAATACACCGACAAAGATGCTGCCGATAAAGTACATGTTTTTGCGGCCGATGCTGTCGGATAGGCGCCCGGCCATCGGCACCCACATAAATCCGAGCACGGCCTGAAACAGGACGGCGACCAGCACAAAGTTGCGCTGGACGCCAAGCACCGTCGTCGCATAGGTGAAGATGAAGGTGCCGACGATATAACCGGGCGCCTGCTCGGGCATCCGCAGCAAGGCGCTCAATATCACCTGTTTCGGCTGTCGCTTTAGCACTTCAAGTACCGGCACACGCTCGACGCGCTCCTCTTCGACCACCTTCCGGAAAACCGGGGTCTCGGTGATGCCGAGCCGGATCCACAGACCGATCCCGACCATGACGATGCTCAGGAAGAACGGAATTCTCCAGCCCCAGACCAGAAACTGAGCACCCGAAACCCAGCTGAAGAACAACACGGCGACATTGGCCAAGAACAATCCGGCCGGCCCGCCGAATTGCGGCCACGCCGCAAGAAAGCCACGGTTCTTGCTGGTTCGCGCCCATTCCATCGCCAATAATACCGAGCCGCCCCACTCGCCGCCGACCCCGATCCCTTGAATGAGACGGATGAGCGTCAGCAATACAGCGCCCCAGATACCGATGCTGGCATAGGTCGGAACGAGACCGACGGCAAAGGTAGCCACGCCGGTTATCAGCAAGGTCGCGATCAGTGTTGCCTTGCGCCCGATACGGTCGCCCCAGTGGCCAAAGATTGCAGCGCCGATCGGCCGGCCGACAAATCCGACAAAAAACACCGCGAAGGCTTGCAGCACGCCGACCATCGGAGCCGATTGCGGAAAAAACAGCTTGCCAAAAACCAGCCCGGTCACCTGGCCGTAGAGGAGGAAATCATACCACTCGATTGTCGTCCCGACGGTGCTGGCGATCAGAGCGCGGCGCAGTTGCCGGCGATGCTCGTCGTCGGTAAGCCCGCTGACGGCCGCGATTTCAGCTGTGGTCACTCGCGTTTCCTCCTCTCATGCCGGGCAAATGCAGCGTCAGTGGGGTTTCATCCCGGTCGCGTGACGCTCGCGGGCCATCTATCCTGCCGGGAACCTAGCAGCGCCAACCTAGGCTGCCAACCGTTTGGTTCACCTATAGACCTTCGTTGTCAGGCCCGATCGTACTCCGCCGAAATGTCGCGATTGGTATAGTCGGGGAGCAACGCCGCCGAGATCAAACTGATCACGGCGCAAACAAGGATATAGAGCGCAATTACGTAACCGGATTTATACGCGGCGAAGAGCGCTGTCGCGATCAGCGGCGCCGGCCCGCCGGCAATGACCGAGGCCAGCTGATAGCCGAGCGAGGCACCGCTGTAGCGCAGGCGTCCGGTAAAACATTCGGCAATCAGCGCCGCTTGCGGCCCGTACATCAAATCGTGCGGGACCAGGGACAGGAAGATCGCCAGAAAGATCCAACCCGGGATCAGCGTATCGAGCAACGCGAAGTAAACAAAACCGAAGACGCCCATCGTCGCCGCGCCGATCAGGTACATCCGCCGGCGGCCGATCCGATCCGACAGATAACCGGCGTAGGGAATCGTGAAAAACGACAAAACCGACGCGGCCAGCACCGCGGTCAGGAGCAGAGTTCGCGAGCTGTGGAGAACCGTCGTCCCATAGGTAAAGACAAACGCGGTGAAGATATAAAACGGAGCCTGCTCGCCCATGCGCACCAGCGCCGTCAGCAGGATTTCGCGCGGCTGACGCTTGAAGACTGCAACCACCGGCACGCGTTCGACCCGATTCTCGGCCACCAGCCGCGAAAAGGCCGGGGTTTCGAGGATGCCAAGCCGGATATAGAGCCCGACCCCGACCAGAAGGATGCTGAGGATGAACGGAATGCGCCAGCCCCAGCTCAAAAATGCCGGACCCGAAATGGCGCTGAACGCCAAAACCGCCAAGTTTGCCAGGAACAGCCCCGATGGTACGCCGAATTGCGGCCAGGATGCGACAAAGCCGCGATGAGCCGAAGTTCGCGCCCATTCCATCGACATCAGGACCGAACCGCCCCACTCGCCGCCGACCCCAATGCCCTGCACGGTGCGCAAAATCGTCAGGATGATGGCACCCCAGATGCCAATCCGGGCGTAGCCGGGAACAAAGGCCACCAGAAAGGTCGCGATGCCCATCAGCAGCAGGGTCGCGATCAGCGCTGCCTTGCGCCCGATGCGATCGCCATAATGGCCGAAGATCGCAGCGCCGACCGGACGCGCAACAAAGCCCACGGCGTAGATCGCGAATGCCTGAAGCGTGCCGACCAATGGATCCGACTGCGGGAAATAGAGCTTGGCAAAAACGAGCCCGGTGACCGTGCCGTAAATAAAAAAGTCGTACCATTCGATCGTCGTACCGATCGTGCTCGCGATCACCGCGCGTCGCAGCTGCCGGCTGTGCTCCAAATCCGACAGCACACCGCTGTCCCCGACGCCAATGCTGGTCATTCTCGCTTCCTCCCGTGTACCGGCGCCTGAGCATCAGGCCGCGATGCCCGGCACTTGTCAGCCTATTTTAGCCGAGAACAGCACGTTTGTGAGGGCGTGGTGCCCTGAGTGATGCAAGTTCAGCAAATCGATCGACGAGACGCTGGCGGAGCGACGCGAACTCCTCGAAACTGCACCCGATTTTGGTTCGCCCCCGGGGTTGCTAATCCAGGGATGAAACTTGCGTTGCGACCGCACACCCATCGTCATTGCGAGGCGCTGCCAGGCGCCGCGGCAATCTCGTCGCCGCACGGTCGGGGGCGTCGGGATTGCTTCGCGGAGTTTATCCTCGGGCCGCGCGGAAGCGCGGACCCGGGGGCTCGCAATGACACTCTTCCACCAACCCATTTCTATGTCAGCAACAAGTAGAGGGAGGACGGCATGGCCTGGCAGCGCATGGTGCTGCAGATCGGCATGGGTACCGATATTCGCGGCGGCGATTACACAAAGGCGGCGGTGCGGGCGTTGCGGGATGCGCTGTGGCACAATTCGCTGAGCGTCGCCGATGCGGTCGGCCTCCCGGTCGACTCGATGCAGGTCGCGGTCACGATCGGCGTGCCCCAACCCGAGCAGGTCGACAAAGCGGCAGTGCTCGCGGTGCTGCCGCACGGCACCGGGACTGTCGAAGTCGTCGAAGGCGGGCTCGAAATCATGAACGACGCCCGCACCAACAAAACCGTAATCGCCAATGCGGCCGCGCTCGTGCGGCTCGATGTTCCCTGAGGAGCAATCCGATGCCAGCCAAACGCGTCATACTCGAGATGGGCACCGGCAACGACTTGCACGGCGGCGATTATACCAAAGCGGCGATGCGCGCGGTCGAGGACGCCATGCACCACAGCTCACTGCCGTTGATCCGTACGTTCAAACTCGACGCGCGCCAGATGCAGGTCGAGGTGACGATCGGCGTACAGCATCCAGAGCGGGTCGATGCCGCCGCGGTCAAATCCGCGTTGCCGCATGGCGAGGTCACGGTCAAGGTCGTCAAAGGCGGGCTCGACGTCCCCGATAACGAAACCGGCGACATCGCGGTCATCGCCAGTGCCGCGGTTTGCGTCCGGATGGATCTGCCGCAAGCCCGCCGTTGACACCGCAAACAGCTCGCCTCCTTGAGTTTCCTCTGCGTTTCCGGAGCTAACTTTCGGAGCCGGGGACGATCCCTTTCGGCAGGCTCGCGCAATAGCGCGCGATCTCGCCGGGCGTGGTGATCCACAATTCGTCGCGATGTTCGAGGATATGTCGGACGGCACCGCGAAACGCGTGCAAGCGAAACGGCTGCCCGACCACAAAGGGATGCGTCGAGACCGCGAATACCAGCGGATATTTCCTTGATTGCAATAGCATCTCGTCGAACTGGTCGATGATCATCTCGGCGAATTGCCGGCCGGTGTGACGGCGGTTGACGAGCGCCGGCAGATCGTTCAGCTCGGCGGGATAGGGGACCGAGAGGATCGGCCCGGCGCGGGTTCTCATCCAGACCGGCTGATCGTCCATCGCCCAGTCCATCAGGTAGCGGTATCCGGCCTCCTTCAGGAGATCGGGTGTCACCGCGCTCTCGGCCAGCCCGGGGCCGAGCCAGCCTTCCGGCTGCCGGCCTGATAGGCGTTTGATGACCTCGCTGCATTCGGCGATCAGCCGGCGCTCATCATCTTCCCAGAGGATGTCTTGGCGCTCGGAGTTGGTGCGGCCATGGCCGACATACTCGTCGCCGCGCCCATTCAGACGCTCGGCGATGTCGGGGCAGGCTTCGAGTACCGCCGAGTTGACGTTGTGCGCGCCCGGTAGAGCGAATTCGTCGAGCAGATCGAGATAATGCCAGACGCCGACGCGGTTGCCGTAGTCGCGCCAGGCAAAGTTGCGGTGGCTCTGGGGTTCCGGATTGCCCGACGGGTCGACCCCGAGCCCCGCCCTGAAGGCGAAATATTCGATGTTGCTGCAGAAGGTGACGGCGAGCCGTTTGCCTTCCGGCCAGTCATAGGACGGCCGCCTGTGAATGGGCACGTAGTCGTAGCGGCTATGAGCGGGGAGTTTCATCAGCGGGCTCGAAACGTCCTGTCATTGCAAAGCGCGGAGCGCCGCGGCAATCCAGATCGGGGAGGCACGGCGGCCACCAGATTGCTTCGCTGCGCTCGCAATGACAGATCGCCTCTAAATTTCATCG
>JAFAHP010000292.1 GCA_019237175.1 Alphaproteobacteria bacterium | reverse complement strand
TAGCCGCGCCAGCGTCGGCACCGCCGCATTGCGGCAGGCGTATGAAAGCCGGACGCAAAAGTCTTGAAAAAGTGCTGAAATTCGCGCGGCACGGCTGGTGCCCCCTTGCGATCGCGGGTCGGGTGATGCAGCCCGTCCAGAGGTCGTTCAGCTTCGATCGCTTCACCCTCGATCTAAGACGCGGCTGTCTGCGCGGCCCGGATGGCGAGATCGAGCTCAGGCCGAAAAGCTTCGAGGTGCTGCAATATCTGGTCAAGAACGCCGGCCGTCTGGTCCCGAAAGACGAGATCATGACCGCGGTCTGGCCAAACGTCGCCGTGAGCGATGAGTCACTTGCGCGATGTGTCAGCGACATTCGTATCGCGCTTCGTGATCGTGAGCAGCGGATCGTCAGGACCGTGCCGCGCCGTGGCTACCTGTTGGCGGTTCCGACTCATGAAGTTGAGATGGACGTCACATCGGCAGGACGAACCGCGCCGGATGTTTCGCCGGCCGATTCCGCGATTGCCGCGGAGGGGGCCGCGGGCGTCGTCTCGACACCAAGTCCAGCAGCACAACGCGCCGCATCCGGTATGGCGTTGCTGAGGCCGGAGGCGGCCGAGCGCCGGCAACTGACGGTTATGTACTTTGGCCTGGCCGGCTCGACGGCCCTTGCGTCACGACTGGACCCGGAAGATCTTCGTGCCGTATTTGCCGAATATCACCGTTGCTGCACCGAGCTGATCGGTCGGTTCGGCGGTATGGTCTCGGCATTCTCGGGCGATCGGGTTCTTGCCTATTTCGGCTACCCCGAGGCGCACGAGGACGATGCGGAACGGGGCGTACGCGCCGCGCTTGCGCTCGTCGACGCGATAGCAAAGCTCCAATTCCGCCTCGCCCCATCGCTGCATGTGCGGATCGGCATCGCTTCAGGGCTTGTTGTGTTGGGCGGCGCGGCTCTCGACGAGGCCAGTCGTGGGCCCATTGCGATCGGCGGGGCCCCGGATCTCGCGGCTCAGCTTGTGGCCATTGCATCGGCCGACGCAGTGATTATTGATGTCAGCACCCGCCAACTCGTGCGCGGCCTTTTCGACTATCGCGAGGTAGCGCGCGTCTCATTGGAGGGCATGGCGGAACCGGTCGCGGCTTGGCAGGTGGTTGGCACGAGCGGCGCCGAAAGTCGCTTCGAGGCGCTGCGCGACGGGGGCTTGACGCCGCTGATCGGTCGCGATGAAGAGATCGACCTTCTGTTGCGGCGGTGGCGGCAGATCCACACGGGCGAAGGCCGGGTGGTGCTGGTCTCAGGGGAGCCCGGCATCGGGAAGTCGCGACTGGTGCGTGCGCTTCAGGACAGATTAGCCGACGACGCAGTTCTGAGCTTCTACTGCTCGCCTATTTATCAGGACACCCCACTCTTTCCGGTGATCACTCAGCTCGAACGCTTTGCCGACTTCAACCGGGACGACACCCCTGAGGAACGGCTAACAAAACTCGAGGCTTTGGTTGACCCGTCAGTCGGCGAAGAGGCGGTAGCACTGCTTGCCGCCCTGTTGTCGATTGCCGGCGGCCAGCGACACCCACTTCCCGACCTCAGCCCGCAGCGCCGCAGGGAGAAGACGTTGGAAGCGGTGCTGGCACACCTCGCCGCGGTGGCGAGGAAACAGCCGGTTCTAGCGATTTTCGAAGATGCGCATTGGATGGACCCGAGCACACTCGAACTGCTCGACGCGATCGTCGATCGAGTCCGAAACCTGCCGGTGTTGCTGCTGGTAACCCACCGGCCGGAGTTCGCGCCCCCGTGGGGCGGCCACTCGCACGCCACCACGCTGCTACTGAACCGCCTGGGCAATCGTGAAGTGACCGCCATAGCGGATTACGTCACCGGGAAACCATTGCCACGCGAGGTCCACGACCAGATCATCGACCTTTCCGATGGAGTGCCATTGTTTGTCGAAGAATTGGTCAAGACTGTGCTTGAGAGTGGGCTGTTGCTCGAGCTCGACGCAGAATATTTGTCGCACGGCTCGGTGCCGCCGCTTGCCATTCCCAACACCTTGCAGGGCTTACTGACCACCCGCCTCGATCGACTGGGTCCCGCAAAGGAGGTAGCGCAGATCGGAAGTGCGCTCGGCCGTGAGTTTTCTTATGAACTGATGCGCGCGGTTGCTGATTGGCTTCCCGAGCACCGGTTGCAGGAGGCGTTGCAATCGCTCGCCCAGTCGGAGCTCGTTTACTGTCGTGGCACGCCGCCGGACGCTGTCTATCTGTTCAAGCATGGCCTCCTTCAGGATGCCGCCCGGGAGACCCTCCTCCGCAGCAGGCGGCGGGAGCTTCACGCGCGCATCGCCGCGGTACTGCAAGAGCGCTTCCCCGAAATTACAAGTCAGCAGCCCGGGCTGTTGGCGCATCATTTTACCGAGGCCGGACTGATCGAAGACGCCGTCGCCTATTGGGGCAAGGCGGGCCGGCGATCAGCCGATGGCTCGGCGATGGTGGAAGCGGCCGCACAATTTCAAAAGGGGTTGGGTCAACTGGCGCTGCTGCCCGATACCCCCGAACGGCGGCGGCAGGAGCTGGAATTTCATGCCGCCTTGGGTGCTGCATTGACATTTGTCAAAGGCTTCGCCGCGCCGGAAACAGGTCAGGCTTATACCCGCGCACGAGAACTGTGGGGGGAGTTGGGGTCCCCGTCCGAGGTTCCTCAGGCTCGCTTTGGCGAGCTGATCTATCACAACGTCCGCG
>JAFAHP010000223.1 GCA_019237175.1 Alphaproteobacteria bacterium | reverse complement strand
ACGGCATGTCCCCAACTCGATCGCGACGGTGCGAAGACGGCTCATCGTCGCGCTTGCCAGATCCCTCCCGAGATGCCCTTGCTGCAATGCACCAATCCGCAGGGCACCCAGAATTCCTGACTACTGACGCAGTAAGACTAGAGCAGTGTCCCGCAAATAGCCTCACGTACTCGACATAGTAAAACCCTCCTCCTCGATGGGGGAGGGCTCCCCTTGGCAGCCCAAATCCGATCTCCCGAAGAAAATCGTTATCGCAATTGGGAGACACCACACGAGCCGGGTTATTGCCGGGCTGCGATTTCGCCGCTGTCTTGACTCCGCTTATCGGTTGGTATGTTCGGCTGATCCGTCTCTCTCGGCTGCATCCAACGGGGAAAGGCGCTGCGCGGCAGCGGTAAAGGCGGCTACCGCCTCCAAGGCTTCGGTTACTTCCGCAGACGCCGGCAGCGCTGTATCGAGGCCGGGATAGCGCGTCGTGACGTACCATTGGCCGACAGCCGCCAGCGGAAATGACGAAGGCAGCAAGTCGGGCCAATGTATCCGCGCCAGGGTGGCCAGCGCCTCGATGTCGTGCGTGCGGCGCACGTCCTGAGCCGCCGCAACGAGAAGCCCCTTCAGCGTCTTTTCGAGGGCCTGCTGGACCAGAAACGCGGCAAGTTCGGGCTGATTATCGGCCAGCAGCGTCCGGGCGCCGCGGATATCGGCTCTCGCCTTGGCGAGCCACAACAGGGCCTCGCGCCATTGGATATGCTCTTGCGGTTCACCGCCGCTCATAAACCGTCACGCCCTCCCGCAACACGATATCGGCGAACGAGCCTTTGGCTCGGGCGCGTGACGCCAGCTCGGAGGCGCGGCACGGAAGAATATCGACCGCGCCGTGATACGAGCTCCGCGCCTGATAAATCGACTTGGCGCTGAACGCGTGCGCCGGGGTGTCGTCGTCGACGACGACCAAGAGGTCGATGTCGCTGTCTGGCCGCGCGTCGCCGCGCACCCGCGAGCCGAACAAGATGACCCGCTGCGGGTGGAAATGCGCGACGACCGGGTCCAGCAGTTCCGCTGGGACGGGTGGTGTTGCCATGTTCAATCTTAACGTGTCTGCGGCCTGCGATAAAACGTTCCCTCAGCTATTCTCGCCGCCCACGGCGCGCCGGATCAGCGCATCCAAGTTCGCGCCTCGCAAGCCTTCGCAACCCTCTCCCCCAATGTGGGGGAGAGGGGAGGGTGAGGGGGCTGTGGAACGACGCGCAGCAAGCGCTCTACCGGTCCGTTCGCCGTACAATTCGTCGAGCGCGACGGTGGCGTTTCAGGATCGGATCGCCGTAATTGCAGCCATCGGATTTACCGCATTCGAAAAGACGTTCATGACCTCCGGCAGCCCGTTGAAATCGGCGATCAGAACCTTCGGATGGACCTTTTCCTGAATGTAGAGCGGTGGCGCCTGAATGATCAGATCGAACCAGTCATGCTCGTCTATGCTGCGCCACGCGAGCTGCGGGTCGAGATCCCGGTTGCGCCGCTCATAGGCGGATCGGGGTCTTGTCCCGCTCGTCCATGACCGGTTCGAGTTCGGCGGCCGGAATGTAGCGGCGCTTGTCCTGGTGGCGCAGTGCCGCGACTTCGCTCTCGCTCTTGCCATGCACTTCTCGCGCTTACGGTCCGGACGGCTCGGGGTTGGCTGCCATGAGGCGCGCTGCCAGGGTGTCGATGACGGCAAGCGCGCGCCGCAATTCGTCCTCCTCTGGCGGCGGCAACGGCTTGTGGCCGCGCCTCGGCGGATAACGGAACTCGAACGCCCAGTCGCTCCATCCCGCGGCGGCCGCTACCAGTTCGGCGATCTCCGGAAAGCTCGCTGCGGCCAAGGCGCCGAGCCGCGTCAGCGAATGCGTCTTCCCGCCCCGCTTACCGGCCAGGGTCAAGAACCCTTTCAGCAGTTTCTCCACGGCCTGCTGGCAGTGAAAGGCGGCGACCCCGGGCAGGGGCTGGCCCGCTGCGATGCACAACTCGGCCGCTCTCCGATCGGCCTCCGCCCTGCCGCGCCAGTCCTCTACCGCTTCCCACCGCGCACGCGGGTCGATGGTTTTTATCAGGAATCCTTCCGGAGAGCCGTAGACAACGATCCCGTCAGCCTCAGCCTCGGCCGCGAGAGTGTTGACGATCGCGCGGTCGCGCTCGAACGTCTCGGCGCGCATCGGGAATACGTCAGCGGCATGGCGCGACCGGTGCGCCTCGTAGCCCGCCCGCCAGGTCAGCTTCTCTTCCGAGGTGTCGTTATCGACGATCACGAGCAGGTCGATGTCGCTGTCGCGCCCCGCCTCGCCGCGCGCCCTCGAGCCGAACAAGATGACCCGCTGCGGGTGGAAACGCGCGACGATCCGGTCGAGGAGCTCTGCGGGAACGATCGTGTTTGGCATATGCAATTCTAGCGTGTCGGCAGGGTGCAACGAAACTGCGCGTTAGGCGGCCGCCTCGGCGATGGCGCGCTCAAAGGCGCCAGCGGACGAACCGCTGGCGTCAGCTCACCGGCGCGATCTTCTTTGGACTGCAGGCGATTGCATAGGTCCCAGTCCTCCATCAGTTCCGCGCGTCGCGGCACGCCCTATTCAAAACAATTGGCTCGATCAAACTCGATCGTTGTTTCAGGTTTGGTTC
>JAFAHP010000739.1 GCA_019237175.1 Alphaproteobacteria bacterium | reverse complement strand
GCAAGCGCCTCAGCGCGGGACCGGCGAGTCTGCCCGGAGCTGCCGCTAGCTGCGCCGCTGCCAAGAAGATGCCGGCACCCGGAGCTCCCGCTTCATCCTGCACCGGTCAGCGCTTTACCGTGGTGGTCGCGCATGCCGGGAATGAGCGGCTGGCAATGCTCTATGGGTTCGACGGCACCGCCTGGCGCTTTTGCAGCGCCGGAACCTTTTGACGAGCCGTCGCAGGGCGCGGACCTGCGCTGATCGTGAGCATCTGCTCAAGAGTTGGCCAGGGAAAGGAGCTGGTCCGGGAATGAGGTCCGGATGGGTATGATCCGGCGATCCCGGCCCGGATCGGCCCGCACAAGCATTTGCGCGCGCCCGGACCTAAACTTCCTTTCTCAAGAACCATGCCAGCGGCGCTTGCGGCCGCCGCGTCGGCGCCCCTAGGATGCACCGACCTCCGTACCGAAAGGGCAGCGATGCCACACATCAACACCGATGACGGGGTCCGCCTCTATTACGAGGAGACCGGATCGGGCTCGCCGATCATCTTCGTCCACGAGTTTGCCGACGATTACCGCAGCTTTGAACCACAAATCCGCTACTTTGCGCGGCGCTATCGTTGCATCGCGTACAATGCGCGCGGCTACCCGCCATCCGAGGTACCGGAGGATCCCGCCCGCTATTCCCAAGAGCGCGCTTGCGAGGATATCCGCGCCGTACTCGACGGTCTCGCGATCGCCAAAGCGCATGTCGTCGGCATTTCGATGGGCGGTTTTGCGACACTGCATTTCGGCTTGGCGTACCCCAGCCGCACGGTATCGCTCGTCGTCGCCGGATGTGGTTATGGCGCCGAGCCGGGCAAGCGGCAGCAATTTCACGACGAAACAGCAACGACGGCGGCGCTGATCGAAAGTACTGGCATGAAGGTCGCCGCCGAGACCTATTCGCGGGGCCCGACGCGGGTACAATTTCAGAATAAGGACCCGCGTGGATGGGCGGAGTTTGCCCAGCATCTGGCCGAGCACTCGACTCCCGGTTCGGCGAAGACGATGCGCGGCGTCCAAGCGCGCCGACCCTCGTTGTGGGATCTGACCGATCGCATGCGCAACCTCGAGGTGCCGACGTTGATCATGACCGGGGACGAGGACGACCCGTGCCTGGAACCGGGCCTGCTGATGAAACGCACGATTCCGACCGCGGCGCTGGTTGTCTTCCCGAATACCGGGCACGCGCTCAACCTCGAAGAGCCAGATTTGTTCAATCGCAGCTGCACCGAGTTCTTCCACCAAGTTGAGAGCGGCCGCTGGCCGCGGCGCGATCCGCGTTCACAGACCGGTTCAATCCTCGGCGTACGGTGAGCCCCGAGCCGGAATTCACTCTCGGTATCGAGGAAGAATATTTCCTCGTCGACCGCGCGACGCGGGATGTCGTCGGCGACCCGCCGCTCGAGATGCTGCAGGAGTGCGAGACGCTGCTCGCCGGGCAGGTGAGCCCAGAGTTTCTGCGCTCACAAATCGAGGTCGGGACGCGGGTTTGTGCAAGCCTCGGTGAGGCCCGCACCGATCTGCGACGGCTTCGGGCGACGGTTGCCGGGGTGGCGGCACGGCGCGGGCTGGCACCGATCGCCGCTGGGACGCATCCGTTCGCCCGCCGGGAGGCGCAGAAGACCACGGAGCGCAACCGCTATGCGAGTTTGCACGAAGATCTGCAGGCAGTCGGGCGCCGGCTGGCGATCTGCGGGCTGCATGTCCATATCGGCATTCCCGATGACGAGCTGCGCATCGACCTTCTGAACCAAGCTTCGTATTTCCTACCGCACCTGCTGGCATTGTCGACCTCCTCGCCATTCTGGGAGGGCGAGAACACCGGGCTGAAATCCTACCGGCTGGCGGTCTTCGACGAATTGCCGCGCACCGGTACCCCCGAACGCTTCGCCAGCTGGGGCGAGTACCGGCGCCATGTCGACATCCTGGTCGGCGCCGGGCTGATCGAGGACGCCACCAAGCTGTGGTGGGATCTGCGGCCGAGCGCCCGATTTCCTACCCTCGAAATGCGCATCACCGACAGCTGCACGATTCTCGACGACTCGTTGTCGATCGCCGCGCTCTTTCGCTGCCTGTTGCGCATGTTGTGGCGGCTAAAGCGCGAAAACCAGCGCTGGCGAATCTATGCGCGCATGCTGATCGACGAGAACCGTTGGCGGGCGCAGCGCTACGGCACCGACCAGGGTCTCGTCGATTTCGGCCGCGGCGCGATCTTCCCCTATGCCGAGCTGCTCGACGAAATGCTGGCGCTCGTCGATGCGGACGCGCGCCATTTCGACTGCCTTGCCGAAATTTTTCACGCCCGCGAGATCCTCGCTCGCGGGACCAGCGCCCATCGCCAGCTCGGGATCTTCAACCGCGCGCTGGCGGCGGGTGCCACGCGTGCCGAGGCGCTCGCCGCGGTCGTCGACTGGTTGATCGCAGAAACCGTGCGGGGGCTATAAAGCGCGATGGCGCTTCCCCGTTTCCCTGCCGCACAGGGAAACTGCGGGAAAAAATTTTTTTGAGCTGTGCCCGCGACAAAAAATCACGGTGA
>JAFAHP010000163.1 GCA_019237175.1 Alphaproteobacteria bacterium | reverse complement strand
GGATCAGATCCCGAGTGTCCGAGCATAGGCCTCGGAGTAGCGCGGGCCGGCTGCGGCCCCCGGCCGGAAGATCGCATCGAGCGCGGCCAACATCGCGGTGGACAGCGTGAGGTCGGCGGCGCCGGCATTTTCCTCGAGCCGGTGCGGGCGGCTGGTTCCAGGGATCGGAACGATAAAGTCTCCGCGCGATAATCCCCAGGCGATCGCAAGCTGTGCCGGCGTGCAGTTTTCGGTGGCGGCGAGCCGTCTCAGCTTAGCGACGAGACCGAGGTTGCGGCGCAAATTCTCACCCACAAACCGCGGCATCGTGCGGCGCGCGTCGTTGGCGCCCAAATCGTCGCGCGCGTTGATGGTGCCGCTCAGAAAGCCGCGACCGAGCGGGCTGTAGGCGACCAAGCCGATGCCGAGCTCTTGGCAGAGCGGTAGAACGGTGCTCTCCACATCGCGCGACCACAACGAATACTCGACCTGCACCGCCGACAAGCGATGGATCGCATGAGCGCGGCGGATCGTGTCTGCACCCGCTTCCGAGATACCCAGAAACCGAACCTTGCCCGCGCGCACCAGTTCGCTCATGGCGCCGATCGTTTCCTCGATCGGCACTCTCGGATCAACACGGTGTATGTAATAGAGGTCGATCATATCCGTCCCGAGCCGGAGGAGGCTCTTCTCGCAGGCGCGGCGCACGTATTCCGGGCTTCCCTCGCCTTTTGCCGACCCGTCGGGATTACGCCCCATATTGCCGAATTTGGTGGCAACGACGTATTTGTCGCGGCGCCGCTTGAGGACGTGGGCGATCAATTCCTCGTTGCTGCCCTGACCATAGGCATCGGCAGTGTCGAGCATGTCGACGCCGAGTTCAGCCGCGCGTTCCAAGGCCGCAATCGCGGCGGCGGGGTCGGGCTCGCCGTAAAACGGCGTCATCGTCGCACAGCCGAGGCCGATCGCCCCGACTTCCAATTCTCCGAGCTTGCGACGCTGCATTTATCTCTTTCCCACAGAGGTTTGGCGGCGATGCGGCGGGCCTGAGGCGTGTTAGCGGCGCTGACCGCAATGCGCGCGTCGCATTTGCGGTGGCGTCGATGATGACAGTTTTGCAGCCGCACTCTAAGCTTTGCTTGATGGATGGCGAGACCGCAGATGCGACGTTGGAGCTGCGCCGGCCGATCGGAAAACGGCTGCCGTTGATCTTCGCCTCGCCGCATAGCGGCTCGGACTATCCCGTTGACTTTGTCTCGGCCTCGCGTCTCGATCCGTTGGCACTTCGTCGCTCCGAAGACAGCTTTGTCGACGAGCTGTTTGCCGCGGCGCCGGGTCTCGGCGCGCCGCTGTTGTCGGCGCGGTTTCCGCGCGCCTATCTCGACGTCAACCGCGAACCCTATGAACTCGACCCGGCGATGTTCTCGGACGCGTTGCCACATTTTGTCAACGCCGCCTCACCCCGCGTGCGGATGGGCCTCGGTACGATCGCACGGGTCGTCGCCAATGGCGAGGAAATCTACGCGAGCAAGCTGCGTTTTGTCGAAGCGCAACGCCGTATCGACGGGCTTTATTATCCCTATCACCAAGCATTGCACCGGCTGGTCGAAGAAACCGAGGCTGTGTTTGGCGGCTATCTATTGGTCGATTGCCATTCGATGCCGTCTGCCGCCGGCTCGATATGCGGCGCGGCGGCAGCCGACATCGTCCTTGGCGACTGCCACGGCACGGCCTGTGCCCCTGAGATACTCGAGGCGGCGCGGCGCTTTTTTTCGGTTCGCGGCTTTACCGTTGCGATCAACGCACCCTATGCCGGGGGTTACACAACCGAGCATTACGGCTATCCGCCGCGTCGGCGGCATGCATTGCAGGTCGAGATCAACCGCGCGCTCTACATGGACGAGCGGAGCTACCGGCGTAGGCCGCGTTTTGCTTCGCTCGTCAGAGAATTGGCCGAATTCGTGGGCCAGTTGGCGCGCGCCGCCGAGGAGCGTCTATCTGAAATCGACTGATCGGCCTACAAGCTGCGATTGACTCGTCGCGCCGCCATTCTCACCTAGCGAATGGAGCGTCGTCGGAGTGATTTGATGAGCGGGATCGGGCCCGAAGCGGCCCCGGATTACACCATCGAGCAGAAATGGGCGGCCTATACCGAGGAAGAGCACGCGGTCTGGAGGCTGCTCTTCGAGCGTCAGGAGAGGCTCCTGGCGGGCCGCGCCTGCCGGGAATACCTCGATGGGCTCGGCGCTCTCGGCGTGGCGGCTAACGGGATCCCCGACTTCCGGCGTCTCAGCGAGATCCTCGACCGGACCACCCGATGGCGTATCGTCGCTGTACCCGGGCTTGTTCCGGACGCGGTTTTTTTCGATTTGCTGGCGCGGCGCCGCTTTCCGTCAACCTGCTTTATCCGCCGCCGCGATCAGCTCGATTACCTGCAGGAGCCGGATATCTTTCACGACATCTTCGGCCACGTGCCGCTGTTGATGGATCCGGTCTTTGCCGACTATATGCAGGCCTATGGCCAGGGCGGGCTCAAGGCGCGGGGCCTGGGTCATCTCGAGCGTTTAGCGCGCCTCTATTGGTACACCGTCGAGTTCGGGCTGATTTCGACATCAGACGGATTACGCATTTACGGATCGGGGATTTTGTCGTCGGGTAGTGAATCGGTTTATTGCCTCGGCGATCCGCACCCGCACCGCCTGGTGTTCGACCTGCGCCGGGTGATGCGCACCTGCTATCGCATCGACCGCTTTCAGGATACCTATTTCGTGATCGACAGCTTCGACCAATTGTTCGAGGCGACCCGACCGGACTTCGCTCCGATTTATCGCGAGGTGGCGGCTCTGCCCGATTTCGAACCCGATCAAGTTGTCGAGAATGATCAGCGGTTTAGCGGCAAGGCGTGCAGCCGAAAAAAATGGGCCGCAGCTGAGCTCGGCCCAAGTTTAGGGAGGAAACGCCTAGAAGACGTACGGTAAGACCACAACCGGCGATCGTTACCGCACTGCACAACTTAGTGCTCCCTATCGTAATGTCAAGGCGCTTTTTCGAAATGCCTGTAGTTGCTAGGGATTTTGGCTCCGATCAGGTATTTACGGCACACTCCGGCGGCGACTCCTGTGCAACGCACAAGTGACAGTTTTTTGACGACTCGTGGTCAGCCGGCTACCTCCGGGTTGTGCAAACGGCGCAAATCAGTTTTCTCGTGTGCTCGAGGCAGGTACTTGGGGCGCTCTGATGGCGGACGATGGACGTCATTTCGCCGCGGGTAGAGCAGCCTGCGCGGACCGAATCGGCGCTATCTCTTTCCCCCCAGCGAGGCTAATCTTGCGAGAAGCGGCGCCGATCGCTCGCCGGTTCCGCGCCTGAGCGGCCGACAAGCGAGGACGCCCAGGATACCTCGCCCAGCGCTGCCCGGAATTCCAGATTTTTTTGCGGTGTTTGGAGTTGCCAGCCATCTCGGTTCAGATCAAGCATTTGGTGGTAGGCTTCGTGGCCGACCCCATGCAACGCCCACAAGTGATGTTGTCTTGATCACCTCAGACAACTCCGATTCGCTTCCGATGCGGCCGCCACCGCCACTCGACGCGCAAATGGCGCTGTTTCTCGATGTCGATGGGACCCTGCTCGAGATCGCGCCGCGTCCGCAAGACGTTTCTGTGCCCTCCGGGCTGCCGGCCCTATTGGGAGAATTGGCGCGCCAGCGCAACGGTGCTGTCGCGCTGGTCAGCGGTCGTCCCCTCGACGAGATTGATCGATTGTTTCAGCCGTGGCGCGGGGCTGCGGCCGGGCTGCACGGTATCGTGCGCCGCCGCGCCGACGGAGCCGTCGATCGCGTTGCAAATCCGGCGGCGGCAGTCGCTCTCGATCGCCTGCGCCCACGGCTCGCGACGTTGAAGGGTGCGGAAACCGGCCTTATCCTCGAAGATCACATCTGGGCGTTGGCGCTGCATTATCGCGCCGTACCCGAACGCGAGTGCGAAATCCGCGCGCTCGCGAAGGCGTGGGTGCAACGAGAGCCTGCGCTGCGGCTAATCGCCGGCAAGATGGTGGTTGAGTTTCAGCCGACCGGTAGCGACAAGGGAGCAGCAATTGCCGCTTTTTTGGCCGAACCGCCATTTGCTGGTCGCTCCCCGGTTTTTATCGGCGACGATGTCACTGACGAGGACGGCTTTGCCGAGGTCTCGGGCCGAGGCGGTATCGCAATCCGGGTCGGGCCGCCGAAGCCCAGCCGGGCTGCCTACGGTTTAGCGACCGTCGAAGCCGTGCGCCGCTGGCTGGCGGCAGCCGGTCGTAAAGTTGAAGCTACAGCCTCGCTGGAACGGCAACTGCCCGCTGACGTTTCTCCAGGAGAAAACAAAGGGGAACTAGGATGATCGAGAGCGCGGGGATGCACCTCGACCGCGCAAATTTTGTCTGGGAGTATGCGACCGACGAGAATAGGCGATTGGTCGTCGTCTCCAACCGGGTGGCCGTCGAGGGCCCGAAACCCGATTCAGGAGGCTTGGCGTTCGCAATCCGCGCAGCACTCGAAAGCAGCGGGGGCATCTGGTTCGGCTGGAGCGGCAGGGTCGCTGACCATGCGGCGAGCGAGCCGGAAACGATCGCGAAAGGCCCTCTGACGTGGGCGACGCTCGACCTGTCGCAGCGCGATTTCGACGAATACTATCTCGGCTTCGCCAATCGCGTGCTGTGGCCGCTGTTCCATTTGCGGGCGGGGCTGGTCGACTATTCGCGGCGCGACTTTGCCGGCTACTTGCGCGTCAATCGCATGTTTGCCCGGGCGTTGACGCCAATGTTGCGGCCGCAGGACCTCGTCTGGGTCCACGACTACCACTTGATCCCGCTCGGTCGCGAACTGCGCCGACTCGACCAGGGTCAACAGCTCGGCTTCTTTCTTCATACGCCGTTTCCTCCCGCCGAGGTTTGGCGCGTGCTGCCGAACCACCGCGATCTCGCCGAAGCATTGTGCGCCTATAACCTGATTGGGTTTCAGACCGAGTCGGATCTGCACGGCTTTTGCGATTATCTGCTGCGCTGGGCCGGGGCCGAAGACCTTGGTCACGGCGTGTTGCGCGCCTTCGGGCGTATCGTCCGCGCTGACGTCTTTCCGGTCGGCATCGATGTCTCTACGCTCGCTGCCCAAGCCGAAGCAGCGGACGGAAGCCGCCATATGCGTCGGCTGCGCCAAAGTCTCGGCGATCGCACCATGATGATCGGGGTCGACCGCCTTGATTATTCGAAAGGTTTGCCGGCGCGATTTGCGGCGTTTGGGCGACTGTTGGAAGCCTACCCTGAAACCCGCGGGCGCGTCACGTTCCTGCAGATCGCTCCGACGTCGCGCTCCGAGGTTCCCGAATATCAGGAGATCCGCCGAATCCTCGCCGCTTCGGCCGGCGATATCAATGGCCGATACGGTGAATTTGACTGGACGCCGCTGCGCTACATCAATAAGAGCTTCAATCATCACATCCTGACCGGCTTCTTTCGGGCGGCGCGGCTCGGGGTCGTGACCCCGCTGCGTGATGGCATGAACCTGGTCGCAAAAGAGTATGTGGCCTGCCAGCCGGAGGCCGATCCGGGAGTGCTGGTGTTGTCGTGCTTTGCCGGCGCGGCGCGGGAATTGGGAGAGGCGGTAGTGGTCAATCCGCACGACATCGAAGGCATGGCCGAGGGAATCCGCCAAGGGCTGACGATGTCGCGGGGCGAACGCAAAGAACGCTGGACCGCGATGATGGCGACGATTGCGCGTAACGACATCACCCGCTGGCGGCAGCGCTTTATCGCCGCTTTGGCAAATAGCGGCGCCGGCCAATGACTGCGATTGGCGGCGCGCTCCGATGAGCCAGGCGGCGAGCACCGGTGCGGGGGAAACCCGGCTTGTCGGTGATGTCGGCGCCACCAACGCGCGTTTTGGGCTCGTCTCCGCGGATGGCGCCGTTTTGAACTGGCGAACCCACGTTTGTGATCAATATCCGACGATCGACGATGCGCTCGCGGAATACCTTGCCGATCGCGCCAGCTTGCCGATGCCTAGGCAGGGAGCGATCGCCATCGCCTCGGCGATCACCGGTGACCGAATCGAGATGACCAACCATCCATGGAGCTTTTCGGTTTCGGCGCTGCGGTCGCGTTTCGGCTTCGAGCGGCTGGAAGTCATCAACGATTTCACTGCGCAGGCGCTGGCCCTGCCGCACCTGGGGCCCAGCGACCGAATGCCGGTCGGCGGCGGCATCCCGGTTCCAGGTACGCCGCTGGGCGTTTTGGGTCCGGGATCGGGACTGGGCGTTTCCGGCCTTGTACCGCACGCGACCGGGTGGCTGCCGCTGACCGGCGAAGGCGGCCATGCGACGATGCCGGCAGCAAATGATCGGGAAGCTGCGGTCATCGATCATCTGCGACGGCGGCTCGATCACGTTTCCGCCGAGCGTCTGCTGTCCGGCCCGGGTCTTGTCAACCTTTACAACACATTGGCTGAACTCGACGGGATTCCGTCAAAAGGCTATACCGCCCCTCAGATCACGGAATTTGGCATGCGCGGCGAGGACCCGATCTGCGCCGAGGCGACGGCAATGTTCTGTGCCATGCTCGGTACGGTCGCTGGCGACCTCGCCCTCACCTTGGGCGCGCGCGGGGGGGTATTTATCGCCGGCGGGATCGTGCCGCGGTTCGGTCGATACTTTCCCGATTCGCCGTTTCGCTCACGGTTCGAGGCAAAAGGCCGGTTCGCGGCTTATCTCGCCGCGATCCCGACATGGGTTGTGACCCATCCGCTGGCCGCGTTCCTCGGTTGCGCGGCATTACTGGCCGGCTGACAACCCGGCTGGGCGGCGCTCGGACGTCGCGGCCGATCACGAACCGGGCCCGGCGAGGTGCAACCCCGCCACCCCACGACGATCGCGACGAGCGCGGTTCCCGCCCCTGACTAAACCGCCTAGGCCGTGGAAGATCGATGTCGCGCAATGCGCAAGACAGCGCGGCGAGGCTCAACGGCTAGAAAAAACACCGCTGCTCATGCATCAAATCCCGGCGGATGGTTGCGCGGGGTGGTTTTGACGACGGACGTCGATCGGAGGTAGAATTCGTATATTGACAACCGACTGACCATGACTGCCGCAACCGATCGCGCCATCACAGTTGGAACACGCGAGCGCAGGCGCATTCGCGGCGGCGAATTCAGCGGTACCACCGCCGGGCTCGCCGCCGGAAATGTGCAAGCCAATCTTGTGATCCTGCCAAAAACGCTGGCCCACGATTTCCTGCGATTTGCCCAGGCCAATCCGAAGCCGTGTCCGGTGTTGGCGGTCGCCGAGCCGGGTGATCCGCATCTGCCGACGCTCGGTGGGGACCTCGACATCCGCACTGACCTGCCGAAATACCGCGTGTGGCGCGATGGCGAACTGGTCGAGGAACCGACCGAAATTCACGCGCTGTGGCGCGATGATCTCGTCAGCTTTGCGCTAGGCTGCTCATTTTCGTTCGAGCAGGCGCTGATCGAGGAGGGAATCGAGCTGCGTCATATGACCTGCGGTTCAAATGTACCGATGTACCGCACCAACATCCGGTGCGTCCCGGCGGGATCGTTTGCCGGGCCGCTCGTGGTCTCAATGCGGCCGCTGACCCCGGTGGATGCGATTCGCGCTGTTCAGATCACCTCGCGCTTTCCGTCGGTGCATGGCGCGCCGGTTCATATCGGGCTGCCACACGCCATCGGAATCAGCGATCTGGGACACCCGGATTATGGCGATGCCGTTCCGGTGCATGATGGCGAGTTACCGGTGTTCTGGGCCTGCGGGGTCACTCCGCAGGCGGTCGTTGCAGAGGCTCTGCCCGAGTTTTGCATCACCCACGCCCCGGGTTCGATGCTGATCACCGACCTCCTGAACGCCAAGCTCGCCAGCCTGTAGCGGCCCGCCCCATGCCTCCGCCGGCCGCGGCAGAGACGCAAGTCGACCGCATCGAGCGCCTGGTGCAAGCTGATGTCGGCCGCAATATCGACGCACTGTGCAGGGCGGCGCGCGGCGGGTTGTGGCGTGCGTCATCGCAGTTGGCGGCGGCAGTATCCTGCCGGGTCGGGTTGATCACCGGCTTTTTTGTCCCATCGGGTTCGCCGCCCGCAGCCGAGACGGACGGCCCGGCCGGTGCTGCGTTGCTTGCCCGCGGGCTCATCGAGGTGGGCATACCGTGCCGGCTTGCGACTGACGAGCCGTGCCGCAATGCCTGCACGATGGCGTTGGCCGCGGCCGGCCTCGGCAACGTGCCCGTCGATGCCGTCAAGCTTGGTGGCGGGGTTGAGCCATTGATCGAGAATTGGCGCGCCGCCGGTATTACCCATGCGGTATCGATCGAACGTTGCGGGCGCAGTCGTGACGGCGCGCCGCGCAACATGCGCGGCGAAGACATCGGCTCCCATATGGTACTGCTTGACGACGTCTTCAGCGCGGGGCCGTGGGACACGATCGCGATCGGCGACGGGGGCAACGAGATTGGCATGGGAGCGGTACCGCGTGACCTGATCGCCCGCCATGTCGAACATGGCGCCACGATCGCCTGCGTCACCCCGGCGCATCACCTGATCGTCGCGGGCGTTTCGCATTGGGGCGCCTATGCGCTCATCGGCGCGCTCGCCGTCATCCGCGAAGATTGGCGCGGCCGGCTATTGCAATGTCTCGATGAAGCATTGGAGCGGCACATCCTCGAAACGATGCTCAATCGAGGGCCGGCGGTCGACGGGGTCTCACGTCGGCAGGCATTGACAATCGACAATTTCGACCTCGCCTTTCATCAAGAAAAGATGCGGATGGTCAGAGCGGTCGCCGAGGGCGACGATGAAATATAGAGAATTTCTGTTCGAGGCATATCGATACGACCCGACCGAAAACACGCTGTCGTTATTCTACCGGTTTCTTCATGGGCCGAGGTTCGAGGAAAGTCTGATTTTCGATTTCCCCTCGCGGTCGTTCTCCGAGTTAGAGGAGACGGTACTCGACCGCATTTTCCGGCTGATTTTGCTGCTCTCCGGGGTAAGCTATTACAAAGCCTTTGTCCCTGAGACACTACGCTGTGAAGCATTTGCGCTCGATCGCGACACAGCGCGCTTCGTCCAAAACTTTTATGAAAAGGGGCTGGGTGAATTCGCCTGGAGGAACCGGATTTCGCTGAGCGGCGGTTGCCGGGTTGCGTGGGACACGAACGTACCGCCGGCGCCGTTGGCCATCGAACTGCCGCGCCGCACCTGCGTGCCGATCGGCGGCGGCAAGGACTCGATCGTCACCCTTGAATGCTTGAAATCAGCGCGCGAGGACCTCGTAACGTTCGCGCTCGGCGACGCTGCTCCGATCGCAGCCTGCATCGCCGCGGCGCGCGTGCCCTACATCCGTGTGCGGCGACGGCTCGACCCGCTGCTGTTCAAGCTCAACGATGAGGGCGCTCTAAACGGCCATGTGCCGATTACCGGAATCCTGAGTGCGATTGTGCTGGGCTGCGCTGTACTCGCCGGTTTCGACACGATCGC
>JAFAHP010000405.1 GCA_019237175.1 Alphaproteobacteria bacterium | reverse complement strand
ACGGCGGAGATCACCGCCGCCAGCATGTCGTCGGGGCGCATTCGTGCGAGAGCACCGGCATGGCGGCCGAAAGGTGTCCGCAATCCATTGTAGATATAAGCGTCGAGCATCGGCTGGTTCCTCCTTGAGCCGGCATCTCCATGCGGCCGCCCGCTGCTGTCAAGACCCCCCACCCCCCCCTCCCCCGCTTGCGGGGGAGGGGAGGGTGGGGGGCGGCCGCCGACTTTTCGTCTAAAGGCACCGCTGCACTATAGTAGCAGCCGGTGCTCGCCAAGGGATTTCGCATGGCGGACGATTCTCCTGGTCACGACCACATCGCACATCGAGGTCGCGTGCACAGCCACCGCCCGTCCGATTACGGGCGCGCCTTTGCCATCGGCATCGCGCTGAACCTCGCTTATGTCGTTGGCGAGGCAACAGCCGGGGTTTTGTCGCATTCGCTGGCGCTGCTGGCCGATGCCGGGCACAATTTGAGCGACGTGCTGGGCTTGGCTCTCGCCTGGGGGGCGGCGGTTTTGAGCCGGCGCAGCCCGAGCGGCCGCTTCACCTACGGGCTGAAATCGACCTCGATCCTCGCGGCGTTGGCCAATGCGGTGATTTTGCTGGTCGTGACCGGCGGGATCGCATGGGAGGCAGTGCTGCGCTTGGCCAATCCGGTCACGGTTCACAGCGGGATCATCGTCTGGGTCGCCGCCGTTGGGATCGCGGTGCATGGTGGAACCGCCTCGCTATTTGCCTCGGGCCGCGGCAGCGATCTCAACATCAAAGGCGCTTTCTTGCACATGGCTGCCGATGCGCTGGTCGGCGCGGGCGTGGTGATTGCCGGGATTGTGATCGGTCTGAGCGGATGGCTGCGGCTCGATCCGGCGGTCAGCCTCGTCGTCTCGCTCGTGATCGTCATCGGGACCTGGGATTTGCTGAAGAATGCTGTCGGTTTGGCGCTCGATGCGGTGCCGGAAGGGGTCGACGCGGCGGCGGTGCGCGCGCATCTCGCCGCTCTCCCCGGGGTCGCCGGATTGCACGATCTACATATCTGGGGCATGAGCACCACCGAGACCGCGTTGACCTGCCATCTGGTGATGCCCGCCGGTCATCCCGGCGATACCACGCTCAACGCGATGACGCAGGAGTTGCACCGGCATTTCGGCATCGTCCATGCCACAATTCAGATCGAACTCGGCGACGGTGACGCGGTCTGCGCGCTCACGCCGGAGCACGTTGTCTGACAGAACGTTGCCCTGACACCTGGCGGGGGATAGCCTTAGGGCAGCGTTATCGGGAGCAGAAGATGCGCGAACGTGCTTTTGTCCGCGAGGTCGGCATGCGCGACGGGCTGCAGAGCCTCGCCGAGATCATGCCAACCGAGCAAAAGATTGCTTGGCTCGATGCCGAGCACGCCGCGGGCGTGCGCGAAATCGAAGTCAGCTCGTTTGTTCCGCCAAAGCTGCTACCGCAGCTCGCCGATGCCGAGGCGGTCGTGCGTCACGCGCTCAGTTTGCCGGGGCTGACCGTCTCGGCGCTGATCCCGAACCTAAAAGGCGCCGAACGCGGTCTGGCGATAGGGGTGCACGAGATCAACTTCGTGCTGTCGGTCAGCGAAGGCCACAACCGCGCCAACGTCCGCCGCTCGACCACCGAGTCGATCGAGGATTTCCGCCGCGTCGTGGCGCTGTGCCATACGGCACCCGAAGACCAACGCCCGCGGCTGACCTGCGGGCTTGCCACCGCCTTCGGCTGCACCATCGAGGGAGCGGTCGACGAGGAGCGGGTGCGTCGGATCGCCGTCGAAGTCGCCGAGGCTGGGGCCGATGCGATCATGCTCGCCGATACCGTCGGCTACGGCCAGCCGGCGGCAGTCGAGCGCGTGTTCCGCCGGGTCATGGCCGATGTGGCACCGCTGCCGGTCTGCGGTCATTTCCACGACACCCGCGGGCTTGGTCTTGCCAATGTTTTGGCGGCGCTGAACGCCGGCGCACGTTCTTTTGATGCCTCGCTCGGCGGTCTCGGCGGGTGCCCCTATGCGCCCGGTGCGACCGGCAATATCGTCATCGAGGATCTTGTGTTCATGCTCGGGGCGATGGGGTTCGACACCGGCATCGATCTCGACCGGCTGGTCGAGGTCCGCGAACTGGTCCACCAGGCCCTGCCCGACGTCGTGCAATATGGTGCGATCGTGAAAGCGGGGCTGCCCAAGAATTTCCATGCGATGCAGGCAGCGCAAGCAGCGCAGTAGCTAAAAGCTGCCCCTCACCCAAACCCTCTCCCCGCATCGGCGGGGAGAGGGGGGACCCGCGCAGCGGGAAGGTGAGGGGCTGACGATCGGCATCCGATAGGGAGGCATGATGGCTGACGAAACGATCTCATCCGAACGCTTTAGGGTGCTTGTGGAGCAGGCAGGGTTGCGGCTCACGCCGGAGCAATTCGACGAACTGCGCCAGGTCTATCGTTTCATTCCGCGCATGCAGCGGGTCGTGCGCCGGCCGCGCGACCGCGCCGCCGAGCCGGCGCACATCTTTGTCCATCCGCGGACGGAGGTGCGGTAATGGACCCGACCCAGCTGACGATCGCCGAAGCGGGCCGCGCCATCTCCGAAGGCAGCCTGTCGCCGGTGGCCCTGACCGAGGCCTATCTCGAGCGCGTCGCCGCCCTTGACGGCCAATTACACAGCTTTGTGCTGGTCACCCGCGAAGAGGCGCTCGCGGCGGCCCGCGCGCGCGCCCGCAGTCCCGTCGGCGGCGTCCTTCACGGCATCCCGATCGGGCTCAAAGACATTTACCAGACCCGCGGCATCCGCACGACGGCGGGTTCGCGCCGCTACCTCGACCACATACCCGAAGAGGATGCCGAAACCTGGGCGCGGCTGCGAAGTGCCGGTGCGATCCTGCTCGGCAAGCAGGAGACACACGAATTTGCGATCGGCGGGCCCGATTTCACATTGCCCTTCGAGCCCGCGCGCAATCCCTGGAATACGGCGCATTATCCGGCAGGCTCGTCGAGCGGCTCGGCGGTCGCGGTTGCCGCCAGTCTGTGCGCCGGGGCGATGGGCTCGGATACCGGCGGTTCGATCCGCGGCCCGGCGGCCTATTGCGGCATCGTCGGGCTGAAACCGACTTATGGTCGGGTCAGCCGGCACGGCGTCTTCCCGCTGTCCTATACACTCGACCATTGCGGGCCACTAACGCGCACCGTCGAGGATTGCGCAATCATGATGCAGGCGCTCGCGGGTTACGATTCGCGGGATCCGGCTTCGGCCGATGTGCCGGTCCCGGATTACCGCGCAGCGCTGACCACCCGGCTCGACGGCCTGAGGATCGGTGTCATCCGCCAGTTCCACGAGCATGACGCGGTCGCCGACTTCGGCTCCGACAGCACTCCGAGTGCGGCCTACACTAGTGCCTTCAACACCGCTTGCCGGACCCTCGAGAGCCTCGGCGCTCGCCTTGTCGATGTGCACTTATCGCCGCTGATCGATTACCTCGACACCAACCGGGTGATTATGCTGGCCGAGGGCTACGCGCTCCACGAAAAGGATTTCCGCGAGCGGCCGCAGGATTTCGGGCATCACATGTTCGCGCGTCTGGCTATGGGCGCGTTTTTGTCCGCCGCGGACTATGTCGAGGCGATGCGCCAGCGGCGTGAATTGTGCCTCGAATTCGCCCGCGTGTTCGATCATGTCGATGTCGTGATCTCGGCCAATTCGACGGGGCCGGCGCCGCGCATCGATCAGGTTCCGCTGTGGGGGATCTTCGAGCGCGCCTCCTATACCGCACCGTTCAATCTGACCGGCTCGCCGGCACTGTCGGTGCCGATCGGCTTTGAGGACGGCTTGCCGCTCGCCTTTCAGATCGTCGGCAAGCCGTTTGACGAGGCCGGGGTCATGCGCGTCGGTCACGCTTTCGAGCAGGCGACCGAATTCCACCGCCAGCGCCCGGCGATCGCCGCCCCGCTCGCCGGCCGCGGATAGCAATGCTGCCGTTGCTGAGCTAAATTACAGAGCAAATAGCGGATAAGGGGCGCGTATGCGGTACAACGTCAAAGCTGAGTGGGACGGCGAGGCTGGAGTTTGGGTTGCATCAAGCGACGATATCCCAGGGCTCGCTACTGGAGCCGACACTTTCGAAGAACTGATCGAAAAACTGCGGGTGGTCGTTCCCGAATTGCTTGAAGAGAACGGTCTTTTGGACATGAGCGGAGACGAGATCCCGTTCGCGGTTTTCGCTGAGCGCATCGAACATGCGCGGCGTGCCGCGTAAGGAGGAATACAACAAAAATAATTCGTGAAAATCACTTGACCCGCTGTACGACAAGGCCACAAACTACGGAAGAGTTTTGTCAAATGGCCAAGGGCGGGAGATATGGCGGACAATTTCACGCCACGCGTCAAGGCGCTCCTGATCGAGCACGGATGCACCTTTGTTCGTCACGGCAAGGGCGATCATGAGATCTGGCAGAGCCCGATCACCAACCGGCGGTTCATGGTCGACAATTTCATCAAGTCGCGCCACTGGGCGAATTACACACTGAAACAGGCCGGAATTCCGAAGACCTTTTAAAAAAGGTAGGTCCGGCAAAATCATGGAGTAAGAAGCAATGGAGCTCGGGACACTACTGCCGTGGGGCGATATTGGCGGCGATCCGGCGGTCGTGCGTGAATACGCGCAGGCGGCGGAGGCGGTCGGCTATCATTTTGTCGAGGCTCCCGATCATGTGCTCGGCGCCCGCGAGGGCGACCGCACCGGGGCCGGCCTCTACCACGACCCGTTTGTGCTGTTTGGCTATCTTGCGAGCCGCACGCAAAAGCTCGGCTTTTCGACTGGTGTGTTGATCCTGCCGCAGCGCCAGACGGTGCTCGTCGCCAAGCAGGCGGCGTGCCTCGACGTGCTGTCGGGCGGCCGTTTCCGGCTCGGCATCGGGGTTGGCTGGAACGAGGTCGAGTTTGTCGGGCTCAACGAGAATTTCCACAATCGCGGCCGCCGCTCCGAGGAGCAGGTGGAGGTCATGCAGAAACTATGGGCCGAACCACATGTAACTTTTAAAGGGCGCTGGCACACGATCGAGGACGCCGGCATCAACCCGCGCCCGCCTTCAGGCAAAGTTCCGATATGGTTTGGCGGCCATCACGACCGCACCCTCGAACGGATTGCCAAATGGGGCGACGGCTGGATGCCAAATGCGTACGCGCCCGGGCCCGAGGCGAGCGAGGTCCTGGCGAAGCTGCGGCGGCTGACCGAGGGCGCCGGCCGCGATCCGGCGAAAATCGGGATCGAGGCCTGGGTATCGATGGGCACCGGCGGCGAAGCCGATTGGGCGCGCGAGGCGCGGTTTTGGAAATCCGAAGGCGCCTCGCATCTGTGCCTGACGACAACCTTCAACCGCCGCCACCACAAGCGCATTTCCGGACACACCCTTTCCGATCATCTCGGAGCGCTGCGCCGCTACCACGCCGCCGTCGCCGCCGAATTGTAGCGGATCGTGGGCTCCGCTAAGAGGCTGGGCAAGTATCGTGAAACAGGCTGGATTACGGCCCTGCGTCCTTCGAGGCCTCGCTTCGCGAGGCACCTCAGGATGAGAAATTTTCCTGAATTCCATCATAGGCTTACCTCATGGTGAGGAGCGCTTCGGTGAAGCCGAAACGCGTCTCGAACCACGCACGGGACCGATGCAGCACAATTCTTGCTCAGCCTCCAAGCGGCGCTTGGTGCTCCGGGCGGACACGTCTTCGCGTGTCAGCTCGAAGCCAATGTCGAAACCGGGTCCGCGTCGGGCTAGGTTAACAGCTCCCGCTCTTTTCCAGCGCCGGGCGTGCCGCAGCCGCAATGCCCGTGACTCGCCGCGTCTCGATCTCTTCGTTCAGGCGATCGATGATCAGGCGGATCACCTCGAGCCCCAGCGACGGATTGGTGAAATAGATTCGGTCGAAATCGTGCTTCGAGACTCGCCCCAATACACAATCGGTGTGGGCGCGTACCGTCGCCGTCCTGACCTGGGTTCGGCTCAATACGCCCATCTCGCCGATGACGCTGCCGGAACCCCGTTCCGCCCCTGCCTCGTCGACCAGAAGCAGGCCCTCGTACACCAAATACAGACACTCCGACGGATCACCTCTGCGAATAATCACCTCGCCCCGGCGAGCGATCGTTCGTGTCGCAAACGGCGAGAGCGCCGTGAAGATCGCGTCGGCGCCGGCCAGTTTTTGCGCCCGCTTGCCGAGCAGCAGTATCTCGGCCAGACGCCAGGCATTCAGCGGCAACAAAATCACATGAAGCAGCAGGACAGGATAAAGATGGAGTAATGCGCCGTAACTGATGAACGCGACATTGCTGCCGAGCGCGATCGTCCGTAACGGCAGCATTGTTTTTGCGCAAAAGGTACACAACACTAGGATGCTCGCGAGGTAACCGATATAATCGAGCATGAACGCCCTCGATTGATTTGAGATTTAGACAACCAATCAGTGCTTGATTGGGGTTATCAGGGCTCTGCCGACGTAACGGCACATCCGGACCACGGACAAAGTCGAATAACGGGGATAGTTCCACATTGGACAGCAAGATTCGGTGCTCATCGGCAAGCG
>JAFAHP010000399.1 GCA_019237175.1 Alphaproteobacteria bacterium | reverse complement strand
CAACGACAGGTGGCGCGCAGAGGGATCGATCGGTGCCACGGGCGGGACTTCATCATGGCTGAGATTTCCGAGGCCTACTTTGACTTAGGCCCGTTCACGGCGCTTCGCCGCCGAGGCTTGCTGCTGAGCTTGACGGTTTCGCTGGCGCTGGGGTTGGTCGCCTCGACTATTTACGTGCCGTCGGTACCGGCGATTGCTGCCGGGTTGCACACCTCGATTGTGCGCGTGCAGTTCACCTTTGTCGGCTATCTTGTGGCTTTCGCGGCGAGCATGCTGATTTTGGGGCCGCTGTCGGACCGCTTTGGCCGTAAGCGAATCCTGGTCTGCGCCCTGGTTTTGACCGCCTTAAGCAGCGTTGGTTGCGCCGCCGCCCCCACCATCGAGCTACTGATAGCGGCACGTGTCCTGCAGGGAATCGGCGCCTGCGCCGGGATGGTTATCGGCCGGGCCGCGACCCGCGATATCTGGCGGCCCGAGGCGGCTGCTCAGGTTGTTGCCGGGCGGGTAATCGTTTCCACGTTGTTGCAGGCCTTTGCACCGGTGCTCGGAGGCTATCTCCAGATATGGTTTGGCTGGCGGGCCAATTTCGTCGCGGTAGCGGTGTTCTCAGTTTTGGCGATCGCGCTAGTGGTGTGCTTTCTGCCTAGTCGCGACAGTGGTCGACGGCGCAACCTCGAGCGTTGGCCAATGCTCGCCAGCTACCGCGCCCTGCTCCGCGCTCGTCGTTTTATCGGCTACACGTTTTCCGGTACCGGAGCGCATGCCGGTTTTCACATATTCGCCGCCGGTGCGCCGGCAATCCTGATTGGCAAGTTCGGTCTCACCCCTGATCAGTACGGCTACTATGCCGCGCTGCCACCGCTGGGTTACATTCTCGGAAGCTTTGCTTCAAGGTGCTTGACCGGGCGGCTTGGGATCGACCGCGTCATTACGATTGGCACGATGGTCCTTATTCCGGCCGCGCTCGCCATGGTCGCCTTGGCGCTGGCCGAACTAGCTCATCCTCTTGTCGTTGTCGGTCCGATGATCTTTGTCTGTTGTGCCAGCGGGTTGATCAACGCCAACGCCGCCATCGGTAGTCTTGGGACCAATCCGCGGATCGTCGGAGCCGCTTCGGGTCTCGGCAGCTTCATTCAGATGATTGGAGCGGCGAGCGCGACCGCGGCGTTGTCGCTGGGCCCAAGCGGCAGCCCTGTCACCCTGGCCCTGGTTGTTGCTTCCGCCGGCCTATTTTGCGTGATCTCCTTCGGCACGTTGATATCATCGCCGCCTGTCTCGACCGAGCTAGGGACGCCTGTCTGACGACGCATTGTAGTGTCGTCGGATCACCCACAACTCCCGGCGCCGCGAGGCTGGAGCCCACAAGCCGTCCTCGCCGACCGATATCCGGCGATGGCCGAATTATGCCGGGCCGCCCTGCCTGAGATCCGCGCCATCGAATGCCAGCTCGACCATGACGAGGCTCTCGGCCGCAATCGGGTCTACCTGCGCCAGGCAATCGGCGAGGCATTATGGCGGTTACAATATACCGGCGACGCCGATACGGCCGCCAAGGCGGTTGCGCGCGTTCGCGCCATTTCGGGTTCGCCGCCGTCGATCCTCGCTACTCGCGACGAAAAAGGCAGTTGCGGCGTGGGAACCGACGTCTGGTTTCTCAAGCTCGACGCTTCCGTCGACCTTATGCTCGCCGATGACTTCGAGGCCGGCGACCACCCTCCGCGGTTTCTCGATCTGGTCAACCACCCTGATCGTCTGCGCAACTATCTCACCGAGTTGCGTCTGTCGCACCTCGCCAAAGACGGCATCGATCGTCGCAAGGAACTCAATTTCGCCACCGCCGATCTGGTGCGGCTGATCCTGCGCCAGCGCCCGAGAGGTTATTCGTGGGACCCGCGATTGGAAAACGTCGTCCGAAATTTCGTCGCGGAATGGCAGGATCCGCGGACCGGTTTCTTTGGCGCGGACTACGAGATCGACGGGCAGAGGTGGCGCACCGTCGATCTGAGCATGACTTTTCATATGGCGCGCTACCTCGACGGCCGCATCGGCCACTGGCAGCGGCTTATCGACACGCTGCTGGCGATCCGCGACGATCGCTATCCCAACGGCTGGCTCGACGCGGAGGGTATGACCAGCCACAACAATTATGATGTCGCCGTGCTGTTCAGCCTGGGCTGGCAGCAGCTGCGCGCCGACCAACGACGTCGGGCCCAGCAACAGCTCGATCACCTGTTGCGGTGGTGTCTCGGGACTGCCGTCACCCCCGACGGCGCTGTTGCGGCCCGCGCCGTCGGGGAGGCGCTCCCTGAAAGTTACTACTTCACCATCGCTTTTCTCGACACGGTCGGTTTTTTCAACCCGGCGAAGCGCTTCTGGACCACTGCCGAGTTTCCGCGAGCAGCGGCGCTGCGCGCCGGACTGGAACAGCGGGTTTGCGAACTTCATCCGGGTCACCCGATGGTGCCGATGGCGCTGGCCCGGCTGCGCGGCTAAGCCGGTAGATCAAGGCGGGACCCTTCGGCTAGGATATTCCTCGAACCTGCAACGAGGAAACAGCCGATGCCGACAACGCTAGATGCCGAGGGCCGCCACAATGTCCGCATCGAGGATGTCGAATACCAGCGGCAAGGCGGCCGGCCGCTGCTCGCGCGGCTTTATCGTCCTAACGGAGCCGGCCCGTTTCCGGCGGCGCTGCAGGTGCATGGCGGCGCCTGGGTCAGCAAGGACCGGACCGATAACGATTTCATCGCCATCGCCCTGGCTGAAAGCGGCATCTTTGTCGCGTCGATCGATTTTCGCATGCCTCCCGAAGCGCCCTACCCGGCCTCGCTTGCCGACATCAATCTCGCCACGCGCTGGCTCAAGGCCAATGCCCGCGAATTCAGGAGCCGTACCGATTGGGTTGGCAGCTTTGGAACGTCGAGCGGCGGACACCAGGTGCTACTCGCGGCAATGCGTCCTGATGACACGCGCTATAACACTTTGTGGCTGCCCGATGCCCCGGCGCTCGACGCCACACTTGCATATGTGATTTCCGGCTGGGGCGTCCTCGATCCGCTACTACGTTATGAACTCGCCAAGAAGGCCGGCAATGCGGAGCTTCTCGAAAATCATCACAAGTTCTGGGGTGATGAAGCGGCGATGGCAGAAGGCAGCCCCCCTCGGATTCTCGAACGCGGCGAAAAGGTCGCTCTGCCGCCCGCGCTGATCTTTGGCGGAGACCATGACGAATGGGTCCCGGTTGAGGTGATGCGCAAAGTCGTCGCCGATTACCGGAAGGCTGGTGGCGAAGCCGAATTGCAGCTCTTCGAGGGTGCCAATCATGGCTTTATGACCGGCAAGCCCAACGCGCCCTACGCTGCCGCCGCTATCGAACGCATGAAGACCTTCATCATGAAGCACACCGTCGGTTGACCCGCCGCCGCCCTTTTCTCAACGCGTGACCGGTGGCTCAAGTCAAAGTAAGAGAAAATTCCGGTCGAATAGATATTCGAAGTACCGGTGAAGGGAAGCATGTGCGAAGTTGGTGGGCCGCCAGGGCGTCCGAAGCCCAATCCTGAGCATCGCGCCGGTCGAAAGACAAAGTGGCGCACGGTCAAGCGCCGCTTTTCGGGCGAGGCGGCTAACCCGTGCTGTGCTGATTGCCGTGGCGTGGTGTGGCTCTGGCTACGAAGACTTTAGCAGCCCGGTCAGCGGACCGGTGTGGTCCGGCGATGGATCACCGAATAACCGTCGGTGTAGACGCGGCGCCATCCGGCGAGATGATCGAGCAAACTTACCGCCGGGGTCGACGGTTCCAGCAATGTCCAAACGATACGGTGCTCGTCGAGCAAGTCGGACAGCGTATTGCCTATTGCGTTTGATGCAACGACGTAACGTTTGATAAACGCATCACCGAACAGATCCGCGCGGCCGTCGATAAAGGTCGGGACGTTCTCAAGCATTAAATAGCCGCCAAAGCGAACGGAATTGAACACCCGTCCCTCGAGGCCGGCCCGGCGGGCGGCCTCGAGTGCGGAAATCGGAGCGACGTTTTGGCGTGGGGTCAGGCCGCCCCGATCGAGCGCCCATGCTGTTGCAAGAAATCCGAGCGTGATTGCCGCTGCCAGTGTTACCGGACCGACAACGCTGAGCGTCGTACCGCCCCGCCGGGATTGCAGAGGAGAAGGCTCACCCGCGGAAATAGATGGTGGGAGCTGCGCAGCCATCGGGGCTGCAACCAAAAGAGGGGCGATAAGGCCCAGCAACTCCTCGTTGCGGGCGTGGGTCAGCGCCGTCCACAGCAAAAGTAGCACCATCAGAGTGCGCGACAGTGGCAACCTGACCCCGAAGCACAATCCCGCCAGGATCGCGAGCGCGATCCATGCCTCGAGCGGCTCGACATGGCTGAGATCAACCGCTCCCCATTCCGAGATCGAGGAAAGCGAAAAGCTCATGTGGAGCATGTTAATCGGCAGCACCAGGGCGGCAGCACCATTTGGCGATATCAGCGCGGCCAGAACGGCCAAGCTCAAAAACATCCCCCAGGCACCGAAGGTCCGAAAGCGGGTCGGGGGCGACGCCTGCGATACTGCTTCGAACGCCATCAGGGCGGCGAACATGAGCCCGACGACGAATCCTCCATGGACATTGCACCACAAGATCATGACCGGCAGCAGTGCCAGGGATGGAGCGCGGCCGCGATCGCACGCCCTGACCACGCCGGACATCCAAACGACCAGAAGCGGCCAGGCGAGCGCATGGGGACGCGCCAGAAAATGACCTTCAGTCAGCGAGAAGCCCGCAAGTGCGCCGATCGCGGCGCGCGCCGGCCCGAGCTCACGCGCCAGCGCCGAGGCCAGCAGCGCGAAGGCCGTGGCGGCGGCAAGCCCGGCGGCAGCAACAACACCCCCCCATCCAAGACGATCGTAGACGCTGGCAAAAACCAGCTCGGCCAGCCATTCATGGGGGACCCATCGCACGCCACCGGCGGTAAAGCTGAAGGGATCATTAAACGGAAGCGCACAATGGGCGATAATCCACCGCCCGATTGCGATGTGAGAGAGCGTATCGCCATCGTTGAGCAGTTCCCGCGCACCGACGATCGCAACGCAATAGACCCCGAGCCCGATTAATGTCGGAACCAGCCAGGCGCGGGTCAGATCCGACCTGGGGTACGGCGTGAAGAGAATCCCCTTGTTGCGGACGTCGCGCGCTGCCGAGCGCAAGGCGAACCCCGCATCACATCTTTTGCTTGCGGCCGCGAAAGGACGGTGCATGCTCCTCGACTTGCCTGGTCACCGGCAAAACCACGGCCGAATTTAAGCCGTTGAGTGATTGCGCGTCTGTGAAGGCGTCCGACAAAAGAATTTCGAATTTCCGAAGAATTTCGCCTTTATCAATGCGAGCGAGGATCAGCGAGGATATCGTCGGAGCCACCGCATATGCTGCTAAACTGTCCTATCGCCGCCGGGTTGCTTGTCCCAAAGTGCGAAAAGCGGTATGGCGGCGCAGCATTAAGGTTGACGTGGCAAGCTGCAAACCTATCGCAGCAACCTGGTGTTTACAGCGGAATGACAAGCAGTGTGTCGATCTTGTCGCTGTCGAGGATGACAAGGCGTTCGATAAAGCGATAGGGCTCGGC
>JAFAHP010000342.1 GCA_019237175.1 Alphaproteobacteria bacterium | reverse complement strand
GCCCGGCGCGCGCCACTTCCAGCATGTCATGGGTTGAAACCGGTGCTCGGCGCCAGCGCCGGCGAGAAAGTTCGCGTCAGGGCCGATCCGGAACCCTTTGCACGGTGTTCCTGACCGAGGGTCGCCTGGCGGATCCCAGGGAACGGTCGCGCCAGTGGCATGCTCAGCTGTCCGCGGCCTCGGAGCTTCCGACCCCCGCGGTGACTGGCTGCGCGTCAGTTACTGCGAAACCACTCACTCTTGCGCCCGAAAAGTCTTCGACCGCCGCAAGCCATTGCATGAGCACCCGTTGGGCGACGCGGTCCCAGGATTGCCCGGCGACGTGATCGTGAATTCGCTGCGCGTCCCACTCTCGCGCTAATGCGGCGAGGATGCTTTCGCCGAGCGCTGCTGTGTCCTCCGGATCATCGAAGAGAATTCCCGCGAAACTCGGAACCATCCGCTCGATATCGCCGACCTTTGTCGCCACCACCGGCCGCCCGCAACTCATGGCCTCCAAGACCACATTGGGGCAGCCCTCGAAATCGCTGGCGAGAACGAAGACGTCGGCGGCGCCGAGCCACAGCGCGACGCGGTCCGGCAAACCCGCCCCGGCGAAGAGAACGCGATCCACCAGACCCAGATCGCGCACCAGGGCGTGAAGCTGCGCGCTGTTGTCTGCTTCGGCACCTCTGCCGCCGACAATCGCAAAGCGTGCATCGGGGCAAGCCGCGAGCACCCGCGGGAGGCTGCGGATCACCCGGTGAAAACCCTTGCGCGGCGAAATATGGCCGACCGAAACCAACAGCCGGCCGTCCTGCGGCAGTCCAAGTTGCCGTCGTGCTGCGATGCGGTCGATTACCCGGAAGCGCTCGCAATCGACGCCGTTGGCGATCGTCTGGATGCGGTGTTCCGGTACACCGCCCTGCCGCGCGCGATCCGCCAGGCTCTCGGCGACCGCGATCACTCGCTCGGCGCGCCGGATGGCCCAATCGCACAGCCACCGTCCGAGTGGACGACGCGACCATTGGACAATTGTGCCGCGAAGGGTGATGCACACCGGACGCCGGAGCCAGCGTCCGAGCAGGATCGCGGCGAAGCTGTCGGGGTAGGCGAAGTGCGCGTCGATCAAATCGAAATCGAAGCCCGCGCGCAAACGCCGGATTTCTAAGAGCGCAGAGAGGAACAAAAATAGCCCGCGAAAAGCTGGCAGAACTTTGGGCATATACCAAAAACGCGGATGCTGGATGTGACGGATCGGCGTTATGTCCGATATCGGACGAGGCGGCGTGAGGGCGCGAAACCAAGGGACGGGTGCCACGACCCGGATATCCGCGAAAGCCGCAAGGTGGCGGGTACGTTCGAGCACGAAGGTTCCATGCAGCGGTTGTGCCCGATTGGGAAAAACCAGCGTAAAGACGAGCACCCGCAGCCTGCGAGAAGATGGTGCCCCGGCAATTCGGGATGCCCGTCTGTCATTGTCGTGTTGCGCGGTCACATCCGCCTGCGCTTGCGGCCTGATCCGGGCAATCTGCTGACGCCGCAGCGACAACGCCTCTCGGGTCCCGAAAAACATGTTCTCGGTTCGGGATTTTTCTAATTCAGCGCGGAGATCAACGTGCCGTCATCTAAACCCGCGGCGTCGGGCAAGATGCAGATGAGATAAATAGGCACGTACTGCATATCCGGTGAGAAAACCAACAACGAGTCCAAAAGATCCGACACTCATCGCGAGTGAAATCTCTTGAGCCATGCCTAGGAAACCCCAACAACGTGTAACGGCGGTGCCGAGAACAAAAATGCTATAGGAAAGGTTCCTTTGAGACCTCGGTCATAAATGTGGCAAAAGACGCTTCCTCGCTCCCGATCGCGTAATCGCGGGCAACCGTGCCGGCATTGTGGAAGCGGCCGCGACATTCCCGGCAAGTGACCTGATGCCCAGTGCGGAGCACCGCGGCCGCCGCGTTCGCCACGGCATCCCGACCTGTTGAGGCTGATCCGCGATATCAATCGCAAGGCAGGCATCGACTTCGGCGTTTGAGCGGCAGCGAGACCGGTCTCTCACCTCTCGTCCGATCGGTGGCTCTGCTGATAGCGGCGCAAACGGTCTGTCGCCATCTATCAATGGGCAAAGATGGGAAATGCACGCCTCGCTGCGGCCAAATTGACACAGTTCCGCGAGCCAACCAGCTTGTTTGGCCCTCCATGCGCTGATAAAAGCGCATTCTCGCCTTGTCCGAAATACCAGCTGCGGCGATCATAACCTGGGACAGCCCCGGTTCCGGGATGTCGGGCAACAGCGGCGCGCGGATCGCGTCGGGGGAGGATATGGCCGGTCAGACGTCCGACGAGCTTCTGGCGCTGTTCGACACC
>JAFAHP010000293.1 GCA_019237175.1 Alphaproteobacteria bacterium | reverse complement strand
GCACCTCATCTGGCACTTGAAATTTTTCTGGCTTTCTACGTCACCTGCGGAGCGCTGACCTGGTGGCATTACTTGCGGCGAAGCTTTCTCGCCCGGCAAGTCCCGAGCCTCGCCGAGGCGCGGGTTTAGGCCATGTTGACCGTCTCGACGCAGGCCCCGACCGCCACCCTCCCCTCTCCCGCAATCCTATGGGGTTCACGCAAATTCCCGCGGCTTTCCAAGCCGTTGCGAAGGGTGCCCTCTCCGCCCGCAGGCCGGGGGGAGAGGGAGGGGACCCATCGCATCAGCGATGGGGAGGGTGAGGTGGGCAGTGGCGAGCGCTCTGGGATCCCCCACCTCACCCCAGCCCTCTCTGCCCCCGGGGGCGGAGAGGGAAAGATAGAGGCGGTGTACGGCTATAAGATCGGTGAATACCGTGGCCCCCAAGCGGGGGGAGAGGGAAGGGTGAGGGGCTTTATCGCGGTACAATCTGATCGAAAACAGCGGTAATGCGCTGTCTGTCCTTCAGACGGCGCCGTACAGCGCATAGTCGAAAATATCGAAATTGCGCAGCCGGCGGGTTTGAGCGCGCAGCCGGTATTCACCGCTCAGCGGTCGCGACAGCATAAAAGGCACAAGCTGCTCGCCCTCGCCGCCATGCGAGCGCAAAAGGTGGCCAGCGAGGCCCGACAGATCGTGCTCGGTACCTGCGGCGCCGATCGCGGTTGCGGCATCGCCGAGCACGACAAAGTCGGCTTCGAGATCATAGGGCAGCTCAAAGCGCTTGGCCGCCGTGGCGCGATCGTAAACACCGGCAACGCCGGGCAGCGCCATCGTCGCCGCCATCATCGCGGGAATGTCGTGGTCGACGCGCGCATAGACGCGCACAAACGAGCCAAGCGCACCGTGATGACGGACAAACGGGTCGGTGATCGGGCAGATCACGCGCGCAGCACCCAAACCAAACCACGCGGAAAGCTCGTCTTCGAGAAAGATCACTTGCGGCTTGTCGTTCATGCCATGATCGGCGGTGAGCGCCACGACCGCTCCCATTTCGACAAATCGCGCCACCCGCTCGTCGAGCCCCCGATGAAAGGAATCGGCCGCTGCCTCGCCCGGGGCGTGGCCGTGCTGGATAAAATCGGACAGCGACAGATAGAGAAGCTCGGCCGCCCCCGAGGCGAAGAGCCGCAATCCGGCGTCGAGTGCAAACAGCGACAGATCGGCTGAATACATATCCGGCCGGGTGCGGCCGACCATAGCCTCGATCTCGGTGGCGGCGCATTCCGACGAAAAGCAGACGCCGTCGAGGCCATGCCCGAGCATCCGGCGCAATTTATCCTTCGCGGTGACCGCTGCGACCTTGACTCCGGCCTGCGACATCAGCCCGAGGATCGTGGCGCTCCGCATCAGCCGGTCGTCGGTGATCATGATTTCTCGGCCGGTCTCGCGGTCGAGATAATAATTGCCGGCGATGCCGTGCACCGCAGGCGGCGCGCCGGTCACGATCGACACATTGTTCGGGTTGGTGAAGGTTGGCATCGCCGCCTCGGCTGTGCCCAGCCAACCATCACGCGCAAACCCGGCTATCGTCGGCAAAATACCGTCGGCGATCCCACGCTCGACATAAGCCGGATCGAACCCATCGACGCAAATGACAACCGTCGGCAGCTCCGGCTTTCGATATCCCCGCCCGTTCAGCTCAATCATCTCGGTATCATCTCGACTGGTGTCGCCGCCATCGTCGCCGGTCAGACAACAATACGGTGTTACCACACCGGAACGTCGGGACGATGAACAAGCCGACAGGGTGTTTGCGCCCTAGTGTGGTCGGGGCGGGCCCTATCCCGCCAAGCCAAGGTCCGGCAAACCCGATTGAGTTTCCTCGCCGGAGCCGTGAAACAGGTTTACCGCCGGGATACCGCACAGCGCCTCGGTTCGTTCGCGCAGGACTGAGGTGTCGGTGCAAGGCCCCGTTATCACGCTGATCGTGAGCCCGATTTCCGCAAGCGCATGCTTGGCGCCCAGCGCGCCGAGCGCATCAGCCGCCGCCAGCACGATTTTGAGTTCGCGCCGCCGTGCTTTCAGACACGAAAGCAGTTCAGGCGCGTTGGCCGAGACCGGATCGCCGGCACATTCCACTACTACGGCGTCGGCGGGCAAGGAGAAGCAGAAATCAAGCATATTTCCGAGGAATTTGCCGAACCCAGGGCGACCCGGCGGAAAAGCTGCCGGCAGGCCGAAATCGATACAGTCCAAAGCCTGCGACGCTCCGAAATCTTGGTATTGCCCAATCTCGGCAATCGAGGGGGTGCCTGTTGCCTTCAGAGCGACGACGGTCGTATGGCCCTGCATGCGCAGCGCGCGCAACACGGCGACGCCGGCTGTAGTCTTGCCGACCTCCGATGAGGTCCCTAGGATCAGGTACAGAGGCGCGTTACGATCGGCGCCGCCCAAACCCGTGACGGCGAACTGCCGGATATTCAGCGTCGTGCCGTCCTCACCGTACGCCACCCCGAGATAGCGTACGCGCCCGAGGTGGCGCGTATCCGAAGGCGAGTAGTAGCTGACCAGGTGGCCGACTACTCCCGAATAAGAAAGGACCCAGTAGTCGCAGCCTGGAACAAGACCACCAGCGGGGACGCCGCCGACGGTCAACCGTCTCGTTTCAAGGTATCCGGGTGCCGCGAGAAAAACGTCGCCGGGTGCTATCGCCATCATCCGGCCGGTAGGCGACTCCACCGTGATCGGGATGGAGTCGGGCGGTAATTCGAACCCGCAGACGTCCCCCTCTGCCCCGCGCTCCGGCCGAAGCCGGATTTTGTCGAGCGGCGGCACGCGCCGCAGTGCGGAAGTGCGCTTAACATTGGCGGGCAGTTGTCCGCCGTTCATTTGCCTGCTTCTACCCCGGCCGGGATGGCGGGGTGCCCGGTGATGGCGGGGTGCCCTGTGACGGCGGGGTGCCCGGTGATGGCGGGGTACCCGGCCCCGGCGGGGCTCCTGCCGCTGGCCGGGCGTTGACATGGATATGGATCGATACGCCACCGAACATCATGGCATCGCGATCAGCCTGCGAAATCCCTAAAAGGTCGGCAAGTTGTTCGAGTTTCTGCCTGTCAAGGCTGCAATTTTGGGTGAGGTGGCGAGTGCCCGTCGTCATAACAAATCCCATCGTTTCCTCCGATACGGACCCGGCCCGACCCGCGAAAAATCGAACAGCGAGCTGATTGCCAGCCACCACTCTAGCGATCGAGTTATTCATGGCAAGCGCGTGTTTCAACTTCCTGGTTGCGCACGCCAAACGCTAAGGTCCATTCCGACATGTTTGCGATTGTTGAGTGAACATTACACACAAATGTGTCGCATTCGACCCGGGCGCCTTCCATGGAGCCAGAAGAACGCGCTACACGAGCTATCAGAACGAAGGCCTAGAGGCCCCTGCCGCGGCAACAACCGAGCCCTGTAGTTCTTGAACCATCCGCGTACTAGCTCAGCTCGTTGACCAGCGCCTTTGCTTCTATTAGGTCTTGCGTGTCGGAACCTTCGGTGAACCAGTCGTATACTGGGGCGAGGAGGTCGCGGGCTTGGGCACGCCGGCCTTGCATGCCCCACAGCCGCGCGAGGCTCATGGCAGCCCGCAACTCCCAGAGCTTGGCCTCCTGTTCCGTGGCGACGGTCAGCGCCTTGCGACAAAGTTCCTCGGCCGCCTCGGTATACTCCTGCCGCAGCAGCAGCTCGCCCTTGTGCCGGTAAAGTTCCGCTGAGAACCAGTGCTCTCCGGTCCTTTCAGCAATCTGCGACGCATCCTCGAAAAGGGCCAAGGCCTCTTCGACGCGCCCGCCGATTGCGCATGCGCCGGCCAGGAGACCGGTAAAATGAGGCATCGACATTTCGGCTCCGGTGCCCCGGAAAGCGCTCAAACCGCTGCGTAGCAGCGATATCCCCTCCGCCGGGTCACCATTCTTGGCCTTGGCCCATCCGCGATAAATCGTTCCCTGCGCGCGCCAGAAGGGGAAACTCCGCTCGGTTGTCACGGCAATCAGCTGGTCTGCGCGCTCACCCAGGGCTGCGCTATCTCCCACCAGAGAAAGCAGCCGGGCGGATATCGCCAAGCTCGCGGCCAGAGACGGAAGATGAGCGAGCCGCTGGGCCGCGGCGATTGCTGCATTGCTCAGTTGCAATGCCTGTTCGGGAAAGCCAAGGCAGAAAAGCGCATTCCCCAGATACGCCTGTGATCCGACGTGGGGATAGTTGCCGGCCTGATGAACAAGCGAGCCGTGGGCAATTGGATCATAGAGCGCGAGAGCCGCGTCCAGATGCGATCTGGACATGGCAAATTTGCCAACAAACAACAGGTTTCGACCGGAAGACGCATGAGCCAGAACGAGCCCGCCCGCGTTGTTGCGCTCACGGCTAAGACGTAGGAAGCCGTCGTCGAGGCGCAGCGCCAAATCGTATTCGCCGCAGTACATGTGATATCGAGACTGCCCATAGGGGACGTGAAGGTATCCCGAAGGGTAACCGAGCTCCTCCCATAGCTGCCGTGCGTAAGTATAAGCTTGCCCGGTTTCCCGTGCGGCGGGACCTTTAACCGCATTCAATACCGCAGCTAAGGCACCGGAAAATTCGAGCTCCTGGCGCTGTCGATCCGGGTTGGCCGGCAATAATGCCAGCTGGTCTAGCCCCTTTTGATATTGTGCGGCGGCCTCGGCCATGGCCGAGCGGGCCGCCGATCGCCGGCCTGCCTGGCCCCAATAGGCGGCGGATTTTTCCACCAGCCCGGCCCCTGCATAATGTTGCGCAAAGAGTTCGGGTTGGCTGTCCATCAGCTCAGGGGATTGGGTTTCGAGCGCCTCGGCGATCTGCGCGTGCAGCTGCTGGCGAGAGCTGCGCAACAGGCTGCCGTGCACCGCCTCTTGCACCAGCGCGTGCTTGAAGGTGTACAGGGCCTCCGGTGGCGCGCCGCGCTGAAACACCAGCTCGGAGGCGACGAGGCGGGCGAGCGATATCTCCAGCTCGCTGTCAGGAAGACGGGCAACCGCGCGCAGCAGCGCGTACGAGAATTCGCGCCCGATTGCGGCACCAATCTGCGCCACCAATCGCACCGACGCCAGGCGGTCGAGCCGCGCCAGCAGCGAGTCATATAGCGTCGACGGGATCGCGAGCGGCGGCAACGCGCGGTCGAGCGCGTATCGATCCACCTCTTCGCGCAAAAGCCCGCTTTCGAGCACGCTTTTGGTCAATTCCTCGACGAACAGCGGTATGCCATCGGTGCGGTCAGCGATCTGAACCGCGACTTCATCGGGCAAGGCCTTGCCGCCGGCAATCTGCGCAATCAGGGCGGCGCGGTCCCGCCGGTCCAGCCGATTGAGCGCCAGCACCGTTACCTGCGGCTGACCGATCCAGGGCGACTGGAAGTCCGGGCGGAATGTCACGACCAGAAGCACGGACAGGCTCCGTGCGCGCTCGACGATCAGATCGAGCAGCTCGCGCGACGTCGGGTCGATCCAATGCGCATCCTCGAACACCATCAACACCGGCTGCTGGCGCGCCAAGCTTTCAAACTGCCGCAGCAGCGCCTCCAGGGTCCGCTCCTTCTTGCGTTGCGGACTGAAGGCCGGCAACGGTCGCCGCTCGAGGGCCGGCAATGACAATAGATCGGCGAGAAGCGCAACATCTTCATAGGGGGTTACCGCTGTCGCGAGCCAACCCTCGAGTTTGTCGAGCTTGGCGCCCGCCGGATCATCGTCGGCGAACCCGGACGCCCGGACGAGTTGATCGACAAACGGAAACAGCGCGCTGTCCTGGTGATAAGGCGAGCAGAAAAAGCGCAGGCGAAGATACGATTCAAGGCGAAGGCGCTGTTCGAGTTCAGCAGTGATACGTGACTTGCCGATTCCCGGTTCGCCGGAGAGCAGCACGATTTGCCCGTCACCGGCCTTGGCGCGCGCCCAGCGGCGCAGCAGCAGGTCGACTTCCTCTTCGCGGTCGACGAGCCGGGTCAGCGCCGAGCCGCGCAACGCCTCGAACCGGCTGGCAACAATACTTCGGCGCAACACCTGCCAAGCTGCGACCGGCCGGGCGATGCCTTTGATTTCGATGCGGCCTAAATCCCGGTACTCGAATAGACTGCCGAGCAGGCGCCGCGTGCCCGCGGCGATGACCACGGTGTCCGGCTCGGCCAGGGCTTGCAGGCGGGCGGCCAAGTTCGGCGTCTCGCCGACGACCGATTGCTCCTGCGCTGGTCCCTCGCCAACCACATCACCGACGACGACCAGTCCGGTGGCGATCCCGACACGGGTTTGCAGCCTGACGGATCTGACATCGAGACGACAGACCGCCTCGATCGCTGCGAGCCCTGCCCGCACCGCCCGCTCGGCATCGTCCTCATGCGCTTGCGGATAGCCGAAATAAACGAGTACCCCATCGCCCATATACCGTGAGATGAAGCCACCGGCGGCGGAAATGATCTCGCCGACGGCGCGGTGATAGGCGGCGATGACTTCGCGCAGATCCTCGGGGTCGAACCGGGTCGACAGCGCCGTCGAACCAACCAAATCACAGAACATAACGGTCAGCTGCCGCCGCTCGGCGGTGGGCGAGGCCGGGGTGGGCGGAGCCTCTCCTGCGGCCGGCGAAGCGGCTGGGCCGGGCTCCTCGGACCGCGGCAGGGGTGCGCGCCGCAGCTCGGCGATGGCGTCGAGAAGTTTGCGGCGGTGGCCGAGCACAGCGACGCCGAGCTCGCGCAAATCCTCGGCCGTCAGGCTCGGCAGCACGCTCGCGTCTATCTCGTTTTCGCGAAATGCGGGCTCGTATTGGGCAAGCCCGAGGCCGCGCAGCCAGTCCGCGATGTCCATCGGCCCTCTCTCGGTCGGCTGATTATTACCCGCATCCGGCTGGAGCGCACGTAGGTTAAGCTGATATCGTGAATGCCAGATGCGCGTGTGCAGGAGGAGAACCGCAAGATGAACTCGAACGGCAAGGTAGCGCTGGTGACCGGCGGCGGCAGCGGGATCGGCAAGGCGTCCGCCGTGGCCCTGGCCAGAGAAGGCTCTGCGGTCGTCGTCGCCGGCCGCCGGCCGGAGCCGCTGCAGGCGGCGGTCGCCGAGATCGAGAGTGGGCAGGGAAGAGCGCTCGGCGTGCCGACCGATGTCGCCAATCCCGACCAGGTGCGCGCCCTCTTTGCCAAGACCAAAGAGACTTTTTGCCGACTCGACATGCTGTTCAACAATGCCGGCTTCGGCGCCTCAGCCCCGATCGAGGAATTGCCGTGCGAGCGCTGGCAGGCGGTCGTCGGCTCGATATTGACCGGCTCGTTCCTGTGCACCCAGGAAGCTTTCAAGATCATGAAGGACCAAAAGCCGATGGGCGGGCGCAT
>JAFAHP010000792.1 GCA_019237175.1 Alphaproteobacteria bacterium | reverse complement strand
TGCTCGATGCGTGCGTGCGATTGCTGCCGGGTGTGGTCGGCGACCGCCAGGCGCTGCACGAAGAGAGCTTTGCCGACGGCCTCTTGGAATACCCGCAATACACCCGCCCGCAACTGTGGCAAGGTCGGCTGGTGCCGGAGGTGTTGGTTTCGGGTGATCATGGCCGCGTCCGCTCGTGGCGACAAAGTGAGGCCGAGCGGCTGACGCGCGAGCGTCGCGGCGATTTGTGGCAGCGCTATCTGGCCGTCCACGGTCCCGCGGGCGGCGGCGATCAGCTCAGGAATCAAGAGGTAGCAAAGTGAACCTCCTTCAACAATTGGAACGCGAGCAGGTGGAAAAGCTCGCAGCCGCCCGCCCGATTCCGAAATTCGAGCCCGGCGATACGGTGCGCGTCAGCCTGCGCGTCGTCGAAGGCGAGCGCGAACGGATCCAAGCCTTCGAGGGCGTTTGTATCGCCCGCAAGAACGCCGGCATCAATTCGAGCTTTACTTTGCGTAAGATTTCGTACGGGGAAGGGGTCGAGCGGGTCTTTCCGCTCTATTCGCCGCGCATCACCGCGATCCAGGTCGTGCGCCGCGGCGTCGTGCGCCGCGCCAAACTGTATTATTTGCGCGGCCGTACCGGCAAAAGGGCGCGCATCGCCGAACGTGCCCGCGACAGCGGGCGGCAGGAAGCCGCTGCGGCCCCGGCCCCAGCTAGGGCGACCGCTCCCGAAGACAACCGAGCGGAGTGAAAATGATGGCCACACCGCGTACCCTGTTCGACAAGATTTGGGAGAGCCATGTCGTCGCTCCCCAAGGCGAAGGCACCTATCTGATTTACATCGACCTGCACCTGATCCACGAGGTTACCACCCCACAAGCCTTTGAAGGGCTCAAGCTCGCCGGACGCAAAGTCCGCCGTCCCGACGCGACATTGGCGGTCGCCGATCACAATGTGCCGACATCCGACCGCAGCCGCGGCATCGACGATCCGGAATCGAAGCTCCAGGTCGACACCCTCGAACGCAATGTGAAGGAATTCGGCGTCCCCTATTTTGCGGTCGACAGCGTCAACCAAGGCATCGTTCACATCATCGGCCCCGAGCAGGGTCTGAGCCAGCCCGGCATGACGATCGTCTGCGGCGACAGCCACACCGCGACCCATGGGGCGATGGGCGCGCTTGCTTTCGGCATCGGTACCTCGGAGGTCGAGCATGTCCTCGCCACCCAGACATTGATCCAGGCGCCGGCCAAAAACCTGCTGATTTCGGTGAATGGCGGTCTCGGCGGGGGGGTCAGTCCGAAGGACGTGATCCTCGCGATCATCGGCAAGATCGGCACCGCCGGCGGCACCGGTCATGTTATCGAATACGGCGGCAGCACGTTTCGCGACATGTCGATGGAAGGCCGGATGACGGTCTGCAACATGTCGATCGAAGCGGGTGCGCGCGCCGGGCTCGTGGCGCCGGACGACAAGACCATCGCCTATCTGATGGGGCGGCCCTACGCGCCAAAAGGGGCGGCGTGGGAGCAGGCGGTCGCTTATTGGCGCACTCTGCCCTCGGACCCGGGTGCCAAATACGACAAGGAAGCGCATCTCGCCGCCGCCGACATCGCACCGCACGTCAGTTGGGGAACAAGCCCGCAGGATGTCGCCCCGATCACCGGCCGCGTTCCCGACCCCACCCAGGTCGGCGATCCGCTGAAACGCGCAGCGATGCTGCGCTCGCTCGACTACATGGCGCTGAAACCCAATACGCGCCTCGTCGATATTCCGGTGGAGCGTGTGTTTATCGGTTCGTGCACGAACAGCCGGATCGAAGATTTGCGCGCTGCCGCCGCGGTCGCCAGGGGCCGCCGCGTCGCCGCCGGCGTGCGCGCGCTGGTCGTGCCGGGCTCCGGGCTCGTCAAGCATCAGGCCGAGGAGGAAGGGCTTGATCGGATCTTTCTCGAAGCCGGGTTCGAATGGCGCGAGCCGGGCTGCTCGAACTGCATGTCGATGAACAATGATCGGGCGATGAACGGCGAGCGTATCGCCTCGACCTCGAACCGCAATTTCGAGGGGCGCCAAGGCCCCGGCGCCAAGACCCACCTGATGGGGCCGGCGATGGCCGCCGCCGCCGCCCTCACCGGCCACCTCACCGACGTGCGGCAGCTGGGGTGACGCATTGTAACTCCGCAGATCCGTAGGATAATGGCTGTACACGCGGAGACAGCAGCGGTGACGCGCGCTCTTTTCGCGCTTCTAAAAGCGATAATCGAGATCGACAAAGCCCTACTGAAATTAACACCTTCACAAAGCCAGGAATTTCTTGGGCACCTAGGGGCGTCGCACGATGCCAGAAGCGAGTGCTACGAACAGGTCAAGAGGCTGGTCGATCTCATGGAAAGAGAGCGGTGAGCAATATCGACATCGATGCGCTTCGCCGGCAACTTGACCGCATTGACGCCAGCAGAGGTGCGGAAGCCGC
>JAFAHP010000611.1 GCA_019237175.1 Alphaproteobacteria bacterium | reverse complement strand
GGTGTCGGTCAGCCTCAGCGTCGGCGTGCCGAAATCGGTCTGCCTCGAACAGCTCGAACGCTTTGGCAGAGAGGTTATACCCGCGTTCGCCACAGCGAAGACGCCGGAACTGGTGCCGGCCCAGTAAATTGTGGATCGTAGGATGGGCCGTGCGGGTTGCCCTATGAACCAACGCGTGATGAGGGTAGGGCGGAACAGTGCAGCGCATTCCGCCAAAACGGCTGACGCCGCGGCGGATTACGCTTTTCGCTTATCCGCCCTACGCGCTATTACCGTCGGGCCTGCGGGTCGTAGGGTAAGCTTGAGCAACGAGCCCGCCCCGGAAGTCCCTTTTTCGCCATTCCGCGCAAGGTGGAATCCAAGTACTTCAGCCGCCTTCCCCGGGACTGCCGCTTTTTACAAAGGGTGACGAGTTTCTGGTTGGAGGGGCTTCTTGCCCGGCCTCCGCGCGACGCCGACCGTCGACCCGCTCCGTCGCTGGCTCGATGGGCTTCGCTTGGCTTCCGCCGGGGCTCAGCCTATCCTACCTGCTGCAGGCGCGAATGACCCCGTCGGGCCGACCGTCGGTTTCCGCTAGCGACAGGGCTCGCGCGGTAGGTCGCGGCGGCGGAAGGTTTCGTAGCCGATTTTGGGCACCTGACCGGGGTCGCCCCAATGATAAACGATGTGGATCGGCCCAACGGCGGTGACCGGCTCGGCGGTCTGCGCGCCGCAGCCGAACTCCAGCTGCAAATCGAGCGTGTTGTCATCCCTCCAGTTCAGCCCGACCAGAACCTCCCAGCTGCGGGTTTCGGCAAGCGTCGTCGAAAACCAATAGCCGGCGCGTTTCAGGCGGATCACGGTCTTCGAGCGATGCTCGGGGGCGCCGAAGAAATCGGTTTCTGCGCTCACCACATCGCCGCGCCCATTCTTCGCCGACGCATCCATGAAATCCCGCTGATAAAGCAGATAAGCAATGTATATTAAAAACGCCAATCGTTGAAGTATGTAAAGAGCAGCCAAAACCAGAGCAACCAACAGCCCCCATTTGACTGCTCTTCGGATGTGTTGTCGCCGCAGCATAGCGTCACGCCTGGGAGCGCGATGTTTCGACTCCTATTTCCACCTCCCTGCGTCAGCATCGTTCCAGCCGCGTCGGATCCACTCTTCTCTATCCTGGGCGCTGTAGTTGCTCGAATGCCCGAATGCATAGGCTTTCGCGAGAACCAGGGTTTCGCTCAGCGTGTGTCCGGCGCCCGCCATATACACGCCGACGGCGTAATTGGCGGCCGGTATGTATGCTTGGTAAAGCTTGTGTGTTTTAGGGTCCCTCTGAAAATCAAATTCGCCACCCTGCGCAATGGCCGCGTGAGCGGACGGATAATGCTCCCAAAGCGGCCGCTGCGCGATTGCTCGGCCGGCGGCATAGACCTTGCGGTAATCGGCGTGAGGGGGCGCCAAGAGTGAATTCGGCGGATTACCGCCCCGGATCGGGACACCGTCCGGGGGAATGACAGCGTTGGCGTCCTTGGGTGGCTCTTTTACGATTTCATACTTGGGCTCTGATCCGTCACCGGCGCTAGGTGGCAGAATTGCGGGCGACGTCGAGGACCCGACGCCTTCGCGTGGTGGAACTCGCGAGGTGTCGCTGCCGTCGGCGGTCCATTGGCCGCCGTCGGGATTGCCCGCAGGAACACGCGGCTGGTCAGGGTTGAACCCCGTCTTTGTAAAATCAAACGCAGTGGGGTCGAGGCCGCAACCATTGATCAACGCCTGCGCGCTTACCCCTTCCGCTAATAGCCTCTCGCCGAGGAGCATTCGGAAGGAGGCCTCCTTTACATCCGGGAGCGGAGGCAGTCCGGTCAGCGCGATCTCGATCGCAGCGAGATGTTTCTCACCTCGGTGCCCATATCCAGCGGCTCGCCGGAGGTTGCCGAGAACGCCCGGACTGACCGTCTTCGCGTAGGCAACTGACAGTAGCGCGAGAACGCGCTCCTCGGCACCCTCGATCGCGATTTTCGGATCCTTCCCGGAATGGCGGCTCATTGGGACCAGAGCGGTGGCGCCTAGGATCAATCCCTGCCCGGTGAACGTCATCACCGGCTCGATACGGCACCGGTCACCGGGCATGGCAGCGGCCTTGCGCTCCGTCGGCGATGACATCGTTGATGAATTATATCCACTCGAGAGATCGATTTGGTCTAATACACGCAATTTGTGCAATTGTCAAGAACAAAACATGAATCTATTCGCCCATTGCAACCAAGCTGGTCACTGCGAAGCTCATCTCGCTCGGTATAGCCGGCCGCCGGGCATCGGGCGCGGCACGCCGGTCGTTGTCGGCAGGCTCAACGGCAGTCCGGCGAGCGAGCGGACGGCGAGATAGGCAAAGGCCTGGGCTTCGAGCGCATCGCCGTCCCAGCCGACCGTCTCGACCGCTCGCACCGGGACGCCGAGACGGCGGGCGAGGGCGGCCATCAGCGCCGGGTTGAGCCGCCCACCGCCGCACACCAGCCATTCGCGCACCGGCGCCGGGAAATGCCGGCAAGAGGCGGCGACCGCCGCGACGGTCATTTCGGTCAAGGTTGCAGCACCGTCCTCCAGCGATAGGTCCTGCGGGAGCGCATCGCGGAACTCGTCGCGGTCGAGCGATTTCGGCGGCTTGCGCGCAAAATACGGATGCGCGAGAAACCGCGCGACGTGCGGCTCCGACGCGCTGCCGGCGCGCGCCAGCGCACCGTCAAAATCCGCAACGGCGCCGGTATGTTGCCGCACCCAATCGTCGATCAGCGCATTGCCGGGGCCGGTGTCGAAAGCGAGAATATGGTTCTCTGCGCCTTCGCCGGTCCCGGTTCCGATCCAGGTCAGGTTGCCGACCCCGCCGAGATTGAGCACCGCCACCGGTTTTGCCAGCGCGGAGGCGAGGGCGGCGTGGTAGAGCGGCGCCAACGGCGCGCCCTCGCCGCCGGCGGCGACATCGGCCGAGCGGAAGTCGGCAACAACGTCGATCCCAAGCCGTCGCGCCAGATCAGCACCGTCGCCCAATTGCCGGGTACGCCGTTCGACGGGGCGGTGCAGGATTGTGTGGCCGTGCATGCCGACGATGTCCGGCGGAGGGATTGCGAAGCCGTCGAGAAACCGTCCGACCGCCGTCGCATGAAGCTGCGTCAGCTCGGTCTCGACCGCAGCCACCGGGCCCACTCCGCCCAGCACACTGCGCAGCCGCTCGCGAAAATCCGCAGGGTAGGGGATTGTCATTGCCGGACCGGTTACGACGTGAGCCAAGCCGTCGGTCTCGATCATCGCGATATCGATGCCGTCGAGCGAGGTGCCGCTCATCAGCCCGATCGCGCGCCGCACCCGCTCGCGTCCCTGCTGAGCATGCCGTGGGGGTTGGGAGCGGAAGGACGGTGGTCCATCGGACCCCGCTGTGTTAGATGACGGCGTCATGTCGACCCCTCGCTCCCTGTTTCTGAGCGCCGCGATCGAACGCGGTTTTGTCCATCAATGCACCGACTTCGAGGCGTTCGACGCCCGGCTCGACGAGCGCCGGGTGACCGCCTATGTCGGCTACGACTGCACCGCCGACAGCCTGCACGTCGGCAGTCTCGTGTCGATTATGCTGTTGCGGCTGTGGCAGCGCTGCGGGCATCGGCCGATCGTGCTGATGGGCGGCGGGACGACGCGGATCGGCGATCCGTCCTTCCGCGACACCGCGCGGCCGCTGTTGGACGACGCCGAAATCCGGCACAACATGGCCGGGATTCGCCAGATCTTCACCAAATTTATCGCGTTCGGCGACGGTCCGACCGACGCCGTCATGGTCAACAATGCCGATTGGCTTGACGAACTGCGTTACATCCCCGTGCTGCGCGATGTCGGCCGCCATTTTTCGGTCAACCGCATGTTGACCCAGGACAGCATCCGCTTGCGGCTCGAACGCGAGCAGCCGCTCTCCTTTCTCGAATTCAACTATCCGGTCTTGCAGGCTTACGATTTTGTCGAGCTGGCTCGCCGTTTTGATTGCGAAGTGCAGATCGGCGGCTCCGACCAGTGGGGCAATATCGTCGGGGGGGTCGAATTGGGCCGGCGGATGGACGGACGCACGCTGTATGGCCTCACAACACCGCTGTTGACCACCGCAGCGGGCGACAAGATGGGCAAGACCGCGCAGGGCGCGGTGTGGCTCAATGCCGAGCGGCTGTCGCCCTACGAATATTGGCAATTCTGGCGCAATACGGAAGATGCCGATGTCGGCCGGTTTCTCCGCCTCTTTACCGAATTGCCGATCGACGAGATCGCCCGGTTGGAACGGCTGCAAGACGGCGAGATCAACGAAGCGAAGAAAATCCTCGCGACCGAAGCGACCGCACTCTGTCATGGTCGCGCCGCCGCCGATGCGGCGGCGGACACTGCCCGCGCGGTTTTTGAGGAAGGCGGGGCAGGCGAGGATTTGCCGCAGACCGAACTGCCGCGCGACCTGTTCGAGCGCGGGATCGCGGTATTCGAGCTGTTCAGCCGCGCCGGGCTCGCCGCGTCAAACGGCGAAGCGCGCCGGCTGATCCGCAGCGGCGGCGCGCGCATCAACGACGCTGTGGTCAGAGACGAGATGCGTGTCGTCCGGCTCGCCGATCTCGGCCCCGATGGCGCTGTAAAACTCAGCGCCGGCCGCAAACGCCACGCTCTCGTCCGGTTATTGTAGTGGCCGGGCCGGCCGATGGTGCTGGACCCGATCAGCAAAACCAAGGCTTGAGACTGTAGATCAGATAGTCAGCTCAACATCTCTTGTATTTTTGATACATTACTCATTCCATATGTGTAAAAAATCTCTGTAAAGCGTGTTTAGCGCTAGTTTGTGTAAATCTTCACCACGTCATCCCCGGGCTTGTCCCGGGGATCCACGTGGATGGCCGGAACAGTCCGGCCATGACGCGTCGGCACGCCCCGAAACGGGTGGAAATTGCTGTAGATTACATGCTGGTAATTTGCAGAAAATCGTGATTGGTTGATTTTCGCGGTCCGCGATGGCGTGCGCGCGGAAATGCGGATCGCTGTTCA
>JAFAHP010000166.1 GCA_019237175.1 Alphaproteobacteria bacterium | reverse complement strand
ACGCCGACCTTGACGTTTTATGCCAATCTGCAACAGGGCATCAATACCGGAGGCCAATCCTTTATCGGGTCTTTGGCCAGCTCAAGCCTCAGTCCTTCCGGTGCGATCGTCAACACAAATACCGGATTGCCGACAACCTTCTATAATCCCGGGGTAGGTCTCAACAATAATGTTTATCGTCAGCATCTCTACAATTTTGGCCTGACGGAGGCGCTCGGGCGCAATAGCTATTCCCTTTTCATTTATTACATCAATTCGGAATCGTTTACACCGCCGATCACAGCACCCAACAACAGCCTCGGCGCGAACTTGACGTGGTCACGCGACATACGCCCCGATCTCAACAGCTACGCTTCGGTTGGGTACAGCCATACGACCAATGTCGTGACGGTCAATTCGGCGACGCCGGTCGGCAACACCGCCACCTACACCGCCAATCTCGGCCTCAACCGCCTCTTTGCGCGGGCCTTGACCGGCTCGGTTTTTTATACCTTTTCGTATCAGCCGAATGGCGGCCAGATTGTCAATGGCCGGGCGGGCAATGTCGTGGCCAATACGCTCGAGTTTGTGTTGACGAAGGCGTTCTAGGCCGATGTACGCAGAATTTTACGGGCTCTCGGCGCGGCCGTTTCAGCTGACGCCCGACGCTCGCTTCTTTTTCGAAAGCAGCGTGCATCGCCAAGCCATGGCCTATCTGGTCTACGGCCTCCACCATGCCGAGGGCTTTATTATCATCACCGGGGAGGTCGGAGCCGGAAAAACCATCCTTGTCGACAATCTCTTAACGACGGTCAGCCCGGAAAGTTTTGTTGCCGCAAAGATCGTGACCAGCCAACTCGGCGGTGACGATCTGTTGCATCTTGTGGCCGGCGGCTTTGGCCTCGCTCAGGAGGGGCTGAGCAAGGGTTCGCTGCTGCAGCGCATCAGCGATTTTGCGCTGGCGCAGCATCGCGCCGGCAAGCGCGCCCTGCTGATCGTCGACGAAGCCCAGAACCTGTCGTTCGAAGCGCTCGAAGAACTGCGCATGCTGTCCAATATCGTCGTTGACAAAACGATGGCGTTACAGAGCTTTCTGCTAGGGCAGCCGCAATTCCGCACAGTCCTCGGCAGCCCCGGGCTCGAGCAGCTGCGTCAGCGCGTCACGGCTGCATACCACCTCGGTCCGCTCAATGAAGCGGAAACCAGAGCCTATATCGAGCATCGCTTGCGCCGAGCCGATTGGAAGGGCGACCCGCATTTCACCGAAGCCGCATTTCCGCTGATCTACCAAAACACGGCGGGGGTGCCGCGCCGGATCAATACGCTGTGCTCGCGGCTCTTGCTCTATGGGTTCCTCGAGCAGCTCCACACCTTGACGGCGAGTGATGTGGAGAAAGTCGCCAACGATCTGCGGGACGAAATAGCCGTTGGCGTGGTAACCACGCCCGCGGGATCGGCTGCCGATCATTCCAATGCAAGCACGGGTAATGGACTTTCGGTTGTCGTCGAGCGCTTGGCTCATCTCGAAAAAAGCGTCGACAAGCACGAACGCCTGATCCGCCGGGCGATCGAGATTGCCGCCCATTATTTTCAGGGCGGGCGGCTGTGAGCGCAGCATCCGAAAGCCGGGTGCGGCCCGCGAGCACCGGCGCGTTCACCATCGATGTCGAGGATTATTTTCAAGTCGAAGCATTTGCCTCGACGATCGAACGCAAGGATTGGGATCGCCTGCCGCCGCGGGTCGAGCGCAATACTCATCGGCTGCTCGACCTTCTGGCGGAGGCCGGGGTGCAAGCGACGTTCTTTACGCTGGGCTGGGTCGCCCGGCGGCATCCGTCCGTGGCCCGCCGCATCGTCGCCGACGGGCACGAACTGGCAAGCCACGGGGCCGGCCATCGTCGCGTTGATCGTCAGTCGCCCGCGGCATTTCGCGCCGACATCCATGACGGCAAAGAGATCCTCGAAGATATCGGCGGCGTCGCCGTCAGCGGCTATCGGGCGCCGACTTTCTCGATTGGGCGCGACACCCATTGGGCGCACGCGATCCTGGCGGAAGAAGGATATCGCTATAGTTCGAGTGTTTATCCGGTTCAACGCGATCTTTATGGTTGTCCCGAGGCGCCGCGTTCGGCGTTTGCGCCGGTTCCCGGGTTCGTCGAAGTTCCGCTGACCACGGTCCGCCTGCTGGGCCGGGATATCCCGGCTTCGGGCGGCGGGTATTTTCGCCTGTTCCCCTATGCGTTGAGCCATTGGCTGTTGAAACGGGCAAGCCGAGGGAGCGCTCCGCCGATCTTTTATCTCCACCCCTGGGAGATCGATCCAACGCAGCCGCGGCAGCGCCACGCCCCGTTGCGCTCGCGTGTGCGCCATTACTTAAATCTAAGCCGCACCGAACCCCGCCTCCGGCGGCTCTTACGAAATTTCGATTGGACACGGATGGACCGGCTGTTCCTTGCGGAAAAATCGGGTCCTTATCCGCTCATTCCGGCATGGACGGAACGACGCACGCCGTTGCCGTGAGGCCATTTGAGATCGGCGACGCGCGGCGATGGGATGATTTCGTCCATGCCTGCGCGACGGCGACGTTTTTCCATCTCTCCGGGTGGAAGCGGGTGATCGAGCGCGCGTTCGGCCACCGAACCCACTATCTCATCGCCGAACGCGCGGGTGTGGTAACCGGTGTCCTGCCGCTCACCCATGTCCGCTCGCTGCTGTTCGGTTCCTCGCTGATCTCGAATGCGTTTGCCGTTCACGGCGGACCGGCCGCCGGGGATGAAGACAGCCTCAAGGCGCTCGACGCTGCCGCGCTGCGACTGATGGGCAAGCTCAAGGTGCCGGCGCTCGAAATGCGCGGCTTTGACCGGTACAGGAGCGATTGGCTGACGAAATCGGGGTTATACGTCACCTTTCGCCGGGCAATTCACCCCGCCGTCGAGGCCAATCTGAAAGCGGTGCCGCGCAGGCAGCGCGCCATGATCCGCAAGGGCATGCAAAACGGCTTGCGTTCCGAAATCGACGGCGGGGTCGATCGCCTGTACCGCATCTATGCCGAGAGCGTGCGCAATCTAGGTACACCCGTTTTTGCAAAATCTTATTTTCGCATCCTTAGAGAGGAATTCGCGGATTGCTGTGACATCGTTGTCGTCACCAGCACTGGCACCGCGGTCGCCGCAGTCTTGAACTTCTATTTTCGCGACGAAGTTTTGCCGTTTTATGGTGGCGGATTGCCGGCTGCGCGCGCTTTGGCGGCAAACGATTTCATGTATTGGGAAGTGATGCGGCGGGCCTGCGAACGGGGTTGCCGCATATTCGATTTTGGTCGCAGCAAGACCGGTACCGGGGCGCATGCGTTCAAGCGTAATTGGGGTTTTGAACCGACACCGCTCTCCTACCAGTTCCGCGTCGCAGCGGGACGCCAGGCTCCTGATCTCAACCCGCTCAACCCCAAATTTCGGCTCCTCGTCGCCGCCTGGAAGCGCATGCCGCTGGCGCTGGCGATGCGGCTCGGCCCGATGATCGTCAAGGGGATCGGCTAACGGTCACAAAATCCGATGACTGTCGTTCTCGAAAATCGCTCGCAAGTGGTACGGATGTAACGCTTGTCGCCAAGCCTCAGCCTCGGCAGAGGAGGCTTAATCTAATCGCGTATCTAACTCTAACCGAAATCGTGGCGCCCGCGAAAGCGGAGCCTAGAGCCTGCCCCTGGCATGAACAGGGGCAAGCCACCGGAATCCCAACCTGCGGGCTTCGCACCGGCGGGCCTTCGCTCGCGTAAGCCGGGGGCCGCTTGCGCGGGAACGACGGAAAAAACGAACGGACGTGCAAAAACCAATTTCACGACAGGCTCAGGCCGGGATCCATACTAATCCAGCCACCGGCACCGGCCTGAATTTAGCCTCGGGTCGGCAAAGACCGGTCCCGTGGGCCGGTGTGACACATATCCGGGTATCGTTCCCGCGCCGCTCAGCGCGCCATCAATACCGGCAGCTTTGCCTCCATGATGATGTGACGCGTTGCGCCGCCGAAGATCATTTGGCGGATGCGGCTCTGCGTATACGCACCCTTGAACAACATGTCGGCGCCGGCATCCATCGCCTCCTTCAAAAACGATTCGCCCTGCGGCTTCTGTCGCCCGAAAGCGGTGCGGAGGCTGACTTCGACGCCGTAACGTTCGAGCGTGCGCACCAGTTCCTCGCCCTCCGGCCCCGGTTCCGGCATGTGTTGCGGGCCAACCGCGACCACCGCGACATGGCGCGCACGTTGCACAAACGGCAAGCCGAGAGCCACCGTCAACGCGGTTTCGGTGCTACCGTTCCAGGCGATCGCGATGACCTCGCCCATCGTCGCTGGCGGTTTTGGCGGCACCATCAGCACCGGCCGGCCGCTCTCGAATAATGCGTCTTCGAGGGTCGCCTCGGCGATCGAGGCGAGTTTCTCGGGTTGTTCGACCACAATCAGATCAAATACCCGCCCGATCAACCCGACGACGGCGTTCTGCCGGCCGTCTTCTTCGCGCCACGAAGCGCTCGGGCCCGTGTGCCCCGGCGGGACGGGCGCCACAGGGATGCCGTGGGAATTCATAAAGTCGCGAAACAGCCGCCGCGCCTGATCGCGCCGCTCGTGACCCTCGCGTTCCAGGGTGCGATCGACCTCGGACGAGATCGAAAACCCCATCTCTCCGCCAAAAACCACGGCATATTCGGTTGTCAGACTGTGCAGTCCAACAATATGGCTGTCAAAGCGTTGCGCCACTGTCAACGCTGCTTCGAGCACCGGCGTTGCGTTTGCGTCGCCGACCACGGCCAGTAGATTCTTCATTGCCCGATCCCTGCTGCGCGCCCCCTTTTTCTCAAAAGGGAGCATTGTTTGCGGAATCCTACACGATTGCGGTGGCGATGACGACAATCACTGATGTCGGTTGAGGCGGCGCGCGAAAAGCTCCATCATTGACGGCGGGGAGCGGATGAAACGCGTCCGTGCGATGGCCGAAATCGGTACCGAACGCTCGATAGGTCGTAATGGGGGACGAACTGCAATGCCGCGTCTCGCGGCCACATCGGCTGGCGCTGATCGCGTCCATGCTTCTTCTAATAGCGTTTGCCGCCGATGGACAGACGCCGCCCGCAGACAAGCTGCCCCGTTTCGCGAGCCTGCGCTCCGACGAAGTCAATTTGCGGGTGGGTCCCGGCGAGAATTATCCGATCGAATGGGTTTTCAAACGCAAGGACATGCCGGTCGAAATCATCGAGCAATTTCAGAATTGGCGGCGGGTGCAGGATTGGGAGGGAGATAAGGGGTGGGTGATGGACCGCATGCTGACGTCCAAACGCGCAGTGCTCGTCGAGGGCAGCGTGCGCGGGCTCCATCGCCTGCCCGACGCAGCCTCCGCGCTCATCGCCCGCGCCGAACCTGGGGTCATCGGCAAGCTGGTGGAGTTGCAGGGCCCATGGTGTCGGATCGAAGCCGCCGGTTATCGGGGCTGGGTGCGGCGCGACGAGGTCTGGGGTGTGTTCGCTGACGAAACCCTGCAATAGCGCCGCCCGTCGGCGATCCTCGGGTTCGAAAGGATGGATGTGCTGAGCGCAGCGCGCAATGCTGCGACATGGCGGCCCGATTGGCTATGGGCACTGCCGCTGATCGTGGCAACGGTCGTCATCCATGTTTTGGGGCTTGGATTTCTGCACGAGCGGGTGGTTGTCGTGGTCGGTCGCGTCGTCGCGCGCCGCCATTTCACGTCAAGGTTTGCCGTCGTTATGGGGATAACGGTGGTGCTGGTCGCCATCCTCCACTCGATCGAGGCCTGGGTGTGGGCCTGCGCCTACTGGTTGCTCGGCGCGCTGCCCGATCTTGCCTCATCCGTGCTGTTTTCGTACGGCGCGATGACGACCTATGGCGGCAGCGGTCTCGATCTGCAGCGGCATTGGCGGCTGATGGGAGCGCTCGAAGCGCTGAACGGGATCATTTTGTTCGGCCTGACGACCGCCTTTCTATTTTGGATGATCCAACAGGTATGGATGGCCGAAGACGAGCGGCGGCACAGGCATTGAGCTTGGTGCGCCGGCAACGCCTAATGCGGACGCAGCACCACAAAGAAGGAAGTGCGGAATGCTGTTCAAATGCCTGCCGCCCGGCGCGCCGATCCCCGGCCGCTTTCCGGGTCCTCCGCATGCCCGCGGAAAATGGTTCACGGTCGATATTCACTGTCATGTGCTGACCCCGAAAGCGGCCGAGATGGTGGCCAATCATCCCGCCGCCACCCGACACCCGCGCGAAATCTACGCAAACGAGCGCACGCGCGAGGTCAACCGCCAGCAGGCCGAACGTAACCGCGTTCAATTCACCTCGATCGACAAGCGGCTCGCCGATATGGATCTTATGGGGATCGACATCCAGGCAATCTCGCCCTCGCCAAACCAGACCTATTATGGTGCCGACCCCGATCTCGGGATTGCCACCGCGCGCGTCGTCAACGACAACCTCGCCGAAATCGCCGGGCGCCATCCCGACCGCTTCGTGCCGCTCGGCACCGTTCCGTTCCAGGCCCCTGATCTGGCGCTCGAGGAGCTCGACCGGCTGCACAAATCGCTGGGCTTTCGCGGCATCGAGATCGCCACCAATGTCGCCGGCGAAGATTTGTCCGCCGAGCGCTTTCGCAAAATATTTGCCCGCGTCGAGGAACTGGGTCTCTTGGTCTTTATGCATCCGACCGGGTTTCCCGACGCGCGCCGCTTTGCCGACCATTATCTGGTCAATGTGATCGGCAACCCGCTCGACACGACGGTGGCCGTCCATCACCTGATCTTTGGCGGTGTGCTCGACGACCACCCCAACCTCAAACTGGTCTTGGCGCATGGCGGCGGCTATCTGCCGGCCTATGCGGGCCGCATCGACCATGCCGCCTCGGCCCGCCCCGACGCGTGCGAGCAAATTCACCGGATGCCGACCAGCTATCTGAGGCGGCTTTACTTCGACACCATCGTTTACACCCACCATCAGCTCGAATACCTGGTCGGCCGATACGGCGCGGATCACGTGCTGATGGGAACCGACTATCCCGCCGATATGGGCGAGGTTGACCCGATCGGGTTTGTCGAGAGCGCCAGAGGGCTCGACGATGCCGAGCGCCGTGCGATCCTTGGGCGCAATGCCGCGCGATTATTGAACATCGAGATCCCTGCGGCGACGAGCTGATGGCACTTGCCCGATCTCCGCATCGGCGGGATAGCCGGTGCGGCTGGGCAAGAAACTCAAGTGAGCTGGATCTGCGCCGTACGTCCTTCGAGGCTTCCCCTCGGGTCTACAGCCGCAAGGGGAGTGCCAACAGTAGGCCCGAGGGCCGCGAGGCACCTCAGGATGAGGCATTTTTGTTAATGACATCAACAATGTATTCCTTATGCTGAGGAGCGATCCGGCCCACGGGTTCGCGCTATGCGCGGCCCGAGGATAATCTCCGCCGGAGCGCGTCTCGAAGCACGACTGCGCTTCATGCAGCCGATGTCTTGCCCAACCTCGGTGCGGTTCGCGCTTTTATCCACAGGAGAGTGGGCCGGCACGGCATTCCCGAGCAACACTTCGTTCCCGCTCCCGGCCCCGGGCTGTGCGACCGATCGCTGTTCGCTGGCGTAAGCCGGGGGAAGGGTCCATCGCCAGCGCAGCCGGGGGCGCCGGCCAAAGGTCAACCAGCCAAGACGGCTTGAGCACGGTTCGGCATTTTTTCGATGATCGGGCTATCCTCACCAGGTTGTCTAGATTAGAATGATTTTAATTATAGTTGGCAAGGAGGCAGCGGTGCATATGTCGTGTTATTCGTCGTACGACGACGCCCTCGATGCGTTGGCGCCCTACGGCATCGCGCTTGAAAACGGCAACTTCAACCATGCGCCGATGGTCGCCGAAGCGCTGTGCGCTTTAGGCCGGCCGGAGGCAGTAACGTCCTGGATCGAACGCTATCGCGAGCGGATGCAGCTTCGGCCGGCGGCCGGCGGCACGATCCGCGGCGATGGATGGCGAGACGCGCTCGGCCGGCGCGAGCTGTTCACCGATTGGTCCTTGTACTTCGCCAACGAGCTTGAAGAAGCTCGCTGGCCGGTGGTGGTCGACCGCTGGGTCGAGCGACTCGCCCCAGGATTTTGCGCCGCGGCGACGCATGGCCTCATCCGTCTTGGCCACGCGGTACGCGCGATCGCCACAGGCGAAACACCAGGCCGCCGGCGCGAGATCGCCGACGCGCTCGCAAGTTGGGCCGCAACCTGGCAACGCCTGCCCGGGGGCGACGCCCGTCCCTTCGAGGCCCTGCCACCGCGCGAGGCAATTACCCGCGTGCCGAGAGTTCCGCCGGCACAACGGCGATCCGGCAACATCGTGGCCGCGCTCGCGGCGCTTGACGATTTTCCGGCGTTTCTACCGGTCATCGGGTGGATCGACGGCGCCGGCCCCCTTGCCCCCCAAATCGCCGAACTGACCGAGCTGTTCGCACGCGTCTATATGGCGAACGCCCACGACATTGCGACGGCGATCGCCTTTATTCACGCCGTCACCAGCATCGCCGCGCTCGGAAACATCGTCCCACATGTCAGCGAGGCAGCCGCGCGCAACGCGCTTCGATACGCCTGGCAGACCGGATGCGCGCTCTATGCGTGCTTTGCCAGTGCCGGCGCTTTTGCCGAATCCGTGGCGCCATGCGAAAAGAGCGAAGCAGCGCTGGCCGAGCAAGCGATCGCTAATGGCGATGAGCACGTCATCAAATTCACCGAGGCCTGCCTCAGCCGCCACGCCCTCGCCCGGTCCGTCGCCTATCTCGCCGCCGCCGACCATGTCGACCGAGTGGTCCGGCGGCGCCGGCCCGGATAAATCGGGTCACGGCGGGGCCCCTATCCTTACGTGCTCTGGCCGAAAACCGATGCCGATGATCCGCGCCGGCAGCCGGCGCAAGTACCGCCACCGGGAAGCGATCCGCAACAGCAGCGGCGCTCTGACTTGACCACGCCGGGTCAACACCCGGCCGATCACCCGGTTTTGCAAAAACACTTGGAGGCGTTGGGTCGCCCGGGTGGGGAATTCGCGGCGACGCTGAACCTTGCGCAGATCGCCCTCGCCAACCGCGCCGCGTCGCAGAGGGTCGGCGAGAATATTGGCCGCCGCTACCGCGTCCTGGATCGCGAGATTGATCCCGACGCCGCCAATCGGCGACATCGCATGCGCCGCATCGCCAATGCACAAAAGTCCAGCTCGGTGCCACACCCGCAGCCGATCAACCGTGACACTCAGCAACCTTACGTCGTCCCAGTCGTGCAGCTCCGCGGTTCGATCCCGCAAATAAGGGACGAGCCTGCCGATTTCCTGCCGGAAGGCCGGCAGACCGCCGCGCCGGATTTCTTCAAACCCGCCCTTGGCGATGACAAAGGCGCATTGCCAGTAGTCGTCGCGATTGAGCATGACAAGAATTCGCCCGGCGTCGATGCGGCCGAGCGTCTGCCCGGGATCGTCCGCACGGCGCGACAGCCGCATCCACAAAACATCCATCGGCGCCCCGAGATCTTCGACCTCGAGGCCGGCCTTCTGGCGCACCGTCGAATGACGGCCATCGGCACCGATAACAAGATCGGCCATGACATTCAGCCGGCCGTCGGGTGTGCGAGCGCGCACCCCGCGCACCCGCCCATTTTTCTCGATAAGGTCCATCACTTCGGCCTGGGTAGCGAGCTGAAAGTCGGCGTAGCCCCGGCCCTTCTCGGCAACAAAATCGAGAAAATCCCACTGCGGCATGAATGCGACAAAGCGGCAATGGGTCGGGAGATGGTTGAAATCGGCGATGTCGAGCCAGTCCTCTCCGATCTGGGCACGCAGGGTGCGGGTTTCGTTGTGCGGCCGGCGTAGAAATTCGGTGAGCAGGCCGAGCTCGTGCATAATTTCGAGCGTCGACGGGTGGATCGTGTCGCCGCGGAAATCGCGCAGAAAATCGGCGTGCTTTTCGAGCACCAGTACCGGAACCTGGGCGCGCGCCAAGAGCAGCCCAAGGACCATGCCGGCGGGCCCGCCTCCGACGACGCAGCAGCGCACCTGCATTTCTTGGTCGGGCATGGGCAGATTCTCTCCTCGACCGGTCGGTCCGGCAACCACCACCGATCACCGCCCAGTCTGGCGGTACTAACAAAAAAACATCGTACCCGATCTCATTTCCTCGTGACCTTCGCGTGATCCCGGGATCAAGTCCGAGGACGGGCACGGGGCAGCCGCAGCGACCATTGCCCCTCGTGCCCGCTTTCGCGTCGGTTTCGCCGATATGACGTGACAAAAGGAAAAGGGTATCGCGGGTAAGCCGCGCACCAATAGCTCATGCAATCGAGGTCGGCCAAAGATTTATCATATTGCGCAGCGACTTGATCCTGCCCTGGCGCGCGGCATCTTGCGCCGCGACGTATTCGCGGAATGCGGCGCGGTCCGCGTCGGCGATCGTCGCCTGGGTTGGAACCGCGCAAACGGTCGGGCAGCGAGTAACGCCTTTAGTCGCCAAATATTGTGCAACGGCAGCTTCGTAATCGGTCTGCGACATGGCCGGAACTCCGGCTGGTTGGGGGGCAGACTGGTGATAAACCGATCTCGTTAACGAGAGGTTTCGACGAACACGGCGAAAAAGCGGTCGACTGCTCCAAAGCGCACCTCGCCATATAGCTTTTTTTGAAAAATCCGGCGATATAGAGGGAGGGAGGACAAAACCATTAGGACTGGGCCCTTGGTCCACCCGGATTGTACGGTACGGTTTTGGGGGGTGCGCGGCAGCATCGCCTGCCCGGGGCCGGACACGGTGCGTTACGGCGGCAACACCTCCTGCGTCGAGATTCGTTGCGGCGAGCGGATCTTGGTGTTTGACGGCGGTACCGGCCTGCGGTTGCTCGGCAACGAGCTGATGTGCAGGGGACAACCGGCCGACCTCGACATATTCTACAGCCACACGCATTTCGACCATATTTGCGGGCTGCCGTTTTTTGCGCCGTGCTACGACGCGCGCAGCCGGATCCGGATCTGGGCAGGTCATCTAAACGGGCGGGGCATCGAGACCGTGCTCAACAAAATGATGATCGCGCCGCTGTTTCCGATCCCGATGGGGATCTTTACCGCGCGGCTCGAATTCGTCGATTTCGCTGCCGGGAAAAAGCTGACGCCGCACAATGGGATACGGCTCGCGACCGGGCAGCTGAACCATCCCAATGGCGCCACCGGCTATCGCATCGAATTCGCCGGCAAAGTCGTGGCTTACATCACCGACACCGAACATCGCCCGGGCGGTCTCGACCGCAACGTTCTGGAGCTGATCAGGCGCGCCGATCTGATGATCTACGACGCGACCTATACCGATGCCGAGTTCCCGGAGCACAGGGATTGGGGGCACTCGACTTGGCAGGAAGGGGTGCGTTTGGCCGACGCCGCGGGTGTCCGGACGTTGGTGATCTTCCACCACGATCCGGGCCACGACGACGCTTTTATGGATCAGGTTGCCGCCGAGGCCGCAGCGGTCCGGCCGGGTACGATCGTCGCCCGCGAGGGGCTGGTGCTGCGACCGTAACCGGTAAGCGGTACGATGATGAGTCCGGGACCAACCCTACGGCAATCAAGATTGCTTCCGCCGCAACAGCCCGTCAGGCCTACAGCCCTCCACGGGCGCAAGCACCCTCAAGTGGCGGTCGCCGCGAGAAGTGCCGCGTTGAAGCAATAGCAATGAGGCCTGCCCACCACGACTCCCTCGCGCGCCTTCTTGCTCAGTTTCTAATCTAATGATACGGATCGGCGGCGTCGCGCAGCCCGTCGCCAAGGAAATTGAAGGCGAGGACGGCGAGAATCACCGGCACCACCGGCGCCAAGAGCCAGGGATATAGTACGACCACATTGATGTTCTGGGCGTCGTTCAGCAACACACCCCAACTCGTCATCGGGGGCCGGACGCCGAGCCCGAGAAACGACAGCGCCGTCTCACCGAGGATCATGCCGGGGATCATCAAGGTCGCCGAAGCGATCAAGTGGCTCGAAAAACTCGGCAAGAGATGCCGACCGATGATGCGCGCCGGCCTGGCACCCATCAGCACCGCAGCGGTGCAGAAATCCTCCTCGCGCAAGGCCAGCAATTTCGAGCGCACCGCGCGGGCGAGGTGCGTCCAATCGATCATCCCCAGGATCAGGGTAATCCCGAAATAGACGAGCAGCGGGCTCCAGCTGACCGGCAGGATCGCCGATAGCGCCATCCACAGCGGCAGATGCGGAAATGATTGGATCACTTCCATCGCCCGCTGGGTCAGAATATCGGTCCAGCCGCCGTAATAGCCGGCAATGCCGCCAATGACGATGCCCAGTGTCAGGCTGACCGTGACGCCGATCAGCCCAACGGTCAAGGAGACGCGCGCCCCGTAGATTATGCGCGACATCAGGTCCTGGCCCAACCGGTCGGTTCCGAGCAAGAAAAGCTGCCCCCCAGCAGCAGGGCAAAAAAGATGAAGATCACCCGGGACCAGACCCCAGAATTTGTACTCGCCGCCGCGGCAGAAAAAGCGGATCGGTTGGAGCTTCTGCGGGTCGGGCATGTAAATCCGCTCGAGACGTCTCATATCGAGGTGAGAGTCGTAGCCGAGGACATAGGGCGCGACGAGCCGGCCTTGGTAAAAGATGTGGACCGGTTGCGGGGGCGCGTAGATGAAGTCGGTGTTGCGCGTGTCAACCCCATAGGGGGCAACAAACTCGCAAACCATGATCCCGAGATACATCGCCAGCAGGATCACGCCGGCGGCGACGGCGACATGGTGGCGGCGCAGCTTCCACCACATCATCCGCCACTGCGAAGCAACGTAGAACCGTTGCTGCGCCGCCGTCATCGCGTCGACGGCGTAGGGATCGTAGGGTGCCCGCGAGACGTAATGAGGCAGCGGAACCGGCGCGGCGTCATCCCCGCCGCCGGGGCGCCGGGGGATAAAAGTGAGATCGCTCATTGCCGGCGCCCCGCCTGCAGCCGGATGCGTGGGTCGAGGAGCGCCAGGGCGAGATCGGAGATAAAAACCCCGACCACCGTCAGGAAAGCCATAAACATCAGGAAGGAGCCCGCCAGATACATGTCCTGGCTGCGCAGCGCGCTGAGCAGCATGGGCCCGGTTGTCGGCAACGACATGACGACGGAAACGATTGCCGCTCCCGAGATCACCTGGGGCAACAACGACCCGATGTCGGAGATGAACGGGTTGAGCGCCATGCGCAGCGGGTATTTGAAAAGCACTTTGAGCGGGCGCAGCCCCTTGGCGCGGGCGGTGATGACATATTGCTTCTGCAGCTCGTCGAGCAAATTGGCCCGCAGCCGCCGGATCATCGCAGCCGTCCCCGCCGAGCCGATGACGATCACCGGAATCCAGATATGCTCCATCAGCGACAATATTTTGCCCCAGCTCCACGGCTGATCCAAATATTTGGGATCCATCAACCCGCCGATGGAGATACCAAAATAGACATTTGAGAAATATAATAGGATCAGCGCCAGCAGAAAGCTCGGCGTCGCCAAGCCGAGAAAACCGAGCAATGTAAGTAAGTGATCTCCGATACTATATTGATGGGTAGCGGAGTAGATTCCGATCGGAAACGCCACTATATAGGTAAAGATAATCGTGGTAATTGCCACGACCGCAGTCAGCAGCAACCGATCTCCGACGACCTTGTCGACCGGGAGGTCATAGGAGAACGAGTATCCGAGATCGCCGTGCAACAACCCGTTCGCCCAATAAAGATATTGCTGCCACAGCGGGCGATCAAAGCCATATTCCTTTTCGAGGAATTCGATTTTGGCGAGATCAGACTTCTCGCCTGAACCCTGCAGCTGAGCGATATAAGTCGTAAAGTAATTGCCGGGCGGCAGATTGATAATGGTAAAGATGACAATGCTGATCGCGATCAAGGTCGGGATCATGATCAGGATACGATGAACAATATAGCTCAGCATCGCTTCAATCCCACGCTGCTAGCCGGAGCGCTCAGAGCTTTGGTTTTGCAGGCGGTCGAAGGTGGAGCGGCCGAAAACCCGCCGCCCCGCACCGCAGCAAATGTTGTGGCTCGGCACCGCTAATGCGACGCCAAACTCAAGGACTGGCTGGGGTCGCCGTGGCATCGGACGAGGCCGACTTCGGGTGCTGTCCCGTCTCGAACCAAAACTGATCGGGTTTGTAGATCCCGAAGAAGGCGCCGGGATCCCAATTGTAGATCCCCTTTTCCGGCACATTGCGCAGTTTGCCGTTGACCACAACCGGCTGCAGGACCCCGCCGACGGTGCCGATCGAATACACCTCGTCGGACCAGATCTGCAGCATCTGCTGCCAGATGTCGCGCTGCGCAGCCTGCGACGCAGTGGCGAGCCACTGGTTGTACAGGTCGCGAAGCTTGACCGCCGACGGCAGATCCGGAGCTTCGCCGGCCTCTCCCTTGGTTTCGTAATGTTCGCCCCATTTGGGCCATTCGAGTTGCTGCTGGGTTGTGGGGGCGAACTCCCACGGCGAGGATGCCGCATTGGCAAGGCCGTTTTCTATCCCTTTGTCGATCGACATCAGCGCTTCCCCGGAAAACACGCGCCGCCGAAACAGGGTCAGCTGCGCCGGTTTGCCGAACAGTTTGATCCCGATAGGCCGCCATGAATCCCGTATCAATTCGAGCACGTCGGGTTCCTCGGGAAGTTCGCCCGAATACTCGATTATGATTTCCATCGGCCGGCCATCGGGAAGCAGCCGGACATCATCACTGCCGCGCTTTGTCAACCCGATCACATCGAGCAGCCGGTTGGCCTCGCCGGGATCGTATTGCGCCCAGGCCTGGCGATAGGCGGATTTATAAAGCGGGCTTTGCGGCAACAGCGTGTTCTGCCCCTCGATCGCGAGCCCGGAGTAAATCACTTGGTTGAGCTCGTGGCGATTGACCGCCAGCGACAGCGCCCGGCGAAAGCGCACATCGCGGACCAGCCCGCGCCATACCGCGTCGGTGACATTGAGATTGGGATACAGCGCGAATTGGCTGCCGGGGCCAGTCCGCCATAGCCGCACGTTGTAATGATTGCGGTCTTCGCCCTGCCGCAAAAAGGTATAGTCGTTAAAGCTCAAATAGCGGGCCTGCAGATCGCTTTCACCGGCTGCGGTCTTGGCGGAGATCAGCCGCGCGTCGGCAAGCGACATGATCACCCGATCGATGTAAGGCAGCTGATTGCCGGATTTATCGACGCGATAATAATACGGGTTTCGTTCGAATATAAAACGGTCAGCTGGTGGTTTAGTTTTTAAGACCCACGGCTGCAGGCTCGGCAAATCCGGGTTGTCGTTCTTGTACATCCCGGCATGGCGAACATAAAGCTCCGTCCATTTGCGAACGCTGGACTGCTTGACGAGGACATCGAGCTTGTCCTGGTCGGCGTATTTTGCATGAAACTGTTTCAGATAGTGCGCGGGAGCGTAGATAAACAACGGATCGGGACCCGCGATATCGGGCAGGAACAGCGGGTTCGGGCGCGACCAGCTGTAGCGCACCGTGGTTTCGTCGAGCACCTCGAAACGCGGCTTGTCGCCAGCCGGCACCAGGTCGACCGGAAGGCCGGAAGGCGAGAGCTTGCGATTGCTCGCCACATCCTCGAACCAGAAGCGAAAATCTTCGGATGTAAAAGGATGGCCGTCGGACCATTTCATGCCCTTGCGCAGATGCAAGGTGAAAATGCGGCCGCCTTCCACATCGATCGCCTTTAGGATATCGGGCGCGAGGTTCAGAGACGGGGTCAGGCCGACAAGCCGGGCATAGCCGTAAACGACCATCATGCGCGTGTCTTTTGGGTTCGCCATCAACATGCGCAATTCGCCGCCGGGACGCCCAGCAGTGTCGACAACCGCCGGCTCGGCAGGCAGCCGGCTGTCGACTTTAGGTAGAGTGCTGGACGCCACCTGTTGGGCGAAGAACGGCGTTTCCAGAAAGCCGGCCCATCCGGTGCGCGGAACCGACGCCAATACCCCCGAGGCCAGCAGCGAGCAGGCGACCAAGGCGCGCCGCGTTATCCAACGATCGCGCTCAGAGGAAAGATCTCGACTCATGTTCGCCCCCAGCGATCACGCGCGCGCCAGACCGCCTGCTCGCGGCGACAGGGTCGGCATAACTCTCGCCTCAACGACGTGCCCGGGTGCCACCTCGAACAAACCCAGCGATTTTGCGCGCTCGCGGCGGAACGGTTCGGGCCAAGCCCCAGGATCCGAGGCCCGATCTTCCATCAGCTGGCCGAAATCGAGCGGGTGCGCCAAATCGGGCGTCGGCACGGCCGCAAGCAGCGCCTTTGTGTAAGGATGGACCGGCGCGCGGAACAATGTCGCTCGATCGGCGATTTCGACGATGCGGCCGGCGCACATCACGGCAATGCGATCGGCAATGTAATCGACGACCGCAAGATTGTGCGAGATGAACAGATAAGTGAGCCCCAACTTCTGCTTTAGATCCATCAACAGGTTCAGGATCTGGGCCTGGATCGAGACGTCGAGCGCCGATGTCGGCTCGTCGCAGATCACCAGATCCGGCCGCAGCGCCAACGCGCGGGCGATACCGATGCGCTGACGCTGGCCGCCGGAAAAGCTGTGCGGATAGCGCCGCAGGTGATGACGATCAAGGCCGACGAGGCCAACCAGTTCCTCGACCATTTCCCGGCGCGATCGCGTATTGCCGATGCCGTGGATCGCCAACGGCTCTTCGATGATATCGAATACCGTCATGCGCGGGTTCAGCGAGCCAAACGGATCCTGAAAGATGAATTGCACCTGGCCGCGAAAGCGCTGAAGTTGCTCGGCCTCGAGCGCGAGCACGTCGATTTGGTTGCCGTGATCGTTGAACACGACCGATCCCGCGTCCGGGGTCACCGCGCGCAGCAGGATTTTGCTCAAGGTGGTCTTGCCGCAGCCACTCTCGCCGACCAGTCCGAGGCATTCCCCGCGTTCGATCCTCAAGCTGACATCATCGACCGCGATCACCCGGGCCGCGGCGCGCGCGCCGCTGAACAGTCCAGCTTTGCGGATCGTAAAGGCCTTGCGCAGCCCGGCGCATTCGAGCAGCGGTCTTGAAGGCCCGGGGGGCCATTGCGCCTTTTCGGCCATCAGATGCGAGGCTTCGCCCGAGGCTATTTCGCGGATCGGTACCAGCCGTTCTCCCGGCTTCATGTCAAAGCGCGGCACAGCGTGCAACAACGCCCGCAAATAGGGGTGTTCGGCATGGCGAAAAATGTCCTCGAGTGTACCGCTTTCCACGACCTCGCCGCGATACATCACAACAATTTCTTCGGCGACATTGGCGACAACACCGAGGTCATGGGTGATCAGCAGCACCGCCATTCCAAGCTCATGCTGCAATTCCAGCACCAGCTTCAGGATTTGCGCCTGGATCGTCACATCGAGCGCAGTCGTCGGCTCGTCGGCGATCAGCAGCGCCGGCCGGCAGACCAGCGCCATTGCGATCATCGCGCGCTGCCGCAATCCGCCGGACAATTCGAACGGGTAGCTTTTGAGCGCTCGCGCCGGGTCCGGGAAACCGACGAGCCGCAGCGTCTCCCGCGTCAGCTCGACCGCCTCGACGGCGCTGACCTTGCGATGCAACCGCAGCGCCTCGCCGACCTGATTGCCAACTGTGTGCAGCGGCGACAGCGAGGTCATCGGCTCCTGGAAGATGATCGAGATGCGCCCGCCGCGGATCGCCCGCATTTCCGCGCTGTTGGCGGGCAATTGAGCGATGTCGATGACGGTGCCGTCACCGCGCGGGTCGTTGAACAGGATTTCGCCCCGGGTGATCTCGCCGCTGCGCGGCAGGATCCGCATCATCGCCTGGCTGACAACCGATTTGCCGGATCCCGACTCGCCGACCAACGCCACCGTCGAACGCTGTCGAACCCGGAAGGATGCACCCCGCACCGCGCGAATAAAGCCGCCCGGCGCCGCAAAGCGAACATGGAGATCGCGGATATCGAGCAGATCGCTCACGCCCGGCGTTCCGCGATGTCCGGGAGGTTGCAGAAATCGGGATTTCTAATCCCGAGGGCCTCCATGTTGGCCGCCGTCGCCGCACTGATCTCGACGCCGTGCTCCGCCGCTGCCCGCGCCGATTGTTCCACCAATTGCTCGAAGCCCTCGATGCGGCTGTCGAGCCGCAGTGATGCACCGCGGGCGCGCAGCTCCAGCTGCATCCAACCGTCGCGGCGATCGCGCCGCGTCGAATAATAGGCGAGCTTGATCCGGTTGAGTTCCGCCCAGCGAATTGTGGTCGCAAGGGGCCCCGAGGCCGACAGCCCAGTCTCGGTCGCTTCGATCTGCGTCACATGACGCAATGCCGTCCGCAGGCCAAATACGCCAAAAAGCGCCGCAAAACCGGCCGATAACCCGGTGGCGACAGGCCCGATGGGAGCACTGACCAGTATCGCCATTGCCGGGATGAACCCGACGCCGGCGCGCAGGTAGTCCCCGACCATAGCCGATCCAGGATAAGCGTGGCGTGTCATACACGCTCCCGGTGCGCGATGCCGCCGACCGCAGGTGCAAAGACCTCCTCGACATCGAGCCACTTCGCCGCCGGATGGTGACCTAACACTTTTACCAATTGGCCGAGAAAAGCGCCGGTCGCCTCATCCTGGACGAGATGATGTGTCAGGATTCCGGTCGGCTCGCCGGCATCGGCGTTGCCGCAGCGGCGCGCCCGCAGGTGCCCGACGAGTTGGCCCAGCGCCGTCGTCTGGCCGACAAAACCACGGTCGCCGCGCCAGGCAACGAGATCGACGTGGACGTTAGCCTCGAATACGCCCGGTGCCGGATAGGCCGAGCGCCGTGGTGTGATCCTCGAGATCGCGGTGATGTCGGCCTCGGTGAGCAGGGGCAAAAACGCCTCGGCAAAACGGTTCCATGGCGGCGCCAAGACCGCGAGCGCGCGGGTCCCAAATAGCGCCGTCAACCGTATTCTCCCGGCCGCGAGATCGGCCCTTGCCGCGTCTGGAGAACGTGAACTCGGGAATTCGCTTTTCTTTCCGGCGGTACCGTGGTCCGCATGGTGCCAACCATGCTGCAAAATGCGGACCGAAGACGGTGCATAGCGCTCGACCCAGTCCGCGAGCCCTGATTCCGCAAGAGCGGGGATCACCGCCAGCGCGACGGGAACCCCGCGCGCCACGGCGAGCAGATTGTCCAGTCGTTGAGATGGCGCTATTGCGTCGTCGTCACGCCACCACAGCGTTGCAATCCTCCCTTCGGCCCTCCAGCGGTCCAACTCGTCGATCAGATCGGACCAGTGGGCCGATGCGACCGCGGGGCTGTCGAGAACAGTTATCATTTGCCGAACCTTTAGTCACCCGTCGGCAGCTCTAATTTGATAAATTGTACCGCGGCTTGCCCTACCGTGGACCATATCGGAGATGATTACCGCGGTGCGACCTGCGCCGTTCGTGTCGAGCGCCAGCGTCGCCGGGTGCCGTCGGATCGCCCGCTCGATTGCGTCGCCAAGACGATCGGGTGATAGCGCCGCGGGCGGCAGCATTTCCACCACACCTCTCTGCGCGAGCCGCTTGGCGCGCAAGGTCTGCTCGGTCTCTCGCATTTCGGCGAAAGGCACCAACACAGCCGGGGCGCCGGCGCCAATAATGTCGAGAACCGTATTGTAGCCGGCCTGACTGACCGACACGCGGCAGCGGCGCAGCATTTGCGCGAAGTCGTCGCGATACCGCTCGACGATGACACCGTCGGGCAACCCCGCGGCCAGCGCCGCAAATTCGGCTGCCGGCAGGTTGGGACCGGTGAGCAGCCGCCAACCGGCATCGGCGTGGCGGCCGCGGCGCCGCGCCTCGAGTGCGGTGCGCAGCAGTTCGCCACCCACGGCGCCGCCTCCGGCGGAAACCAGCACCTCATCCGCACCGGCACCGCTCTCGCCCGCGACCGCAGGATCGAACCCGGTGACATACCCGGTGTAGACGATCCGTTCGGCGATCTGCGATGCGCGCGGGAAGCTCTCCGAGAGGGCGATCAATCGCTCGTCGCCATGGACCAGCACTGCATCGAAATCGCGCTGGACGCGTTCGACGATCTCCTGCAGCCGGCTTGCCTCTGTCGGGGCAATGACGATATCGCGCAGCGAACACAACACCAGGACCCGTGGCTGCTGCGCCCTGGCGGCCGCGACCAATGGTTCCAGTTCCCGGCGAAATGCGCGGCGCCCGAACGGATAGGCCTCAACCACCAAGGCATCGGGCTCGGCCTCCGCAAAGGCGGCGAGCAACGTATCGCGCCGGGCCGACCACAACCGATCGTCGGGCGGCCGCCCGTCGGCACCGACGAGGTTCCTGAAGCTGGTGTCGCTCGCCCGTATCGGCGGCAGTTGGACAAGACGGCGGGCCCTGAGGCCGGCCAAGTCGGGCAGCGGCTCACCGCCGGACACCAAGGTGACGGCGAGATCCGCGCGCGCCATAGCATCAACCAAATAAAGCGCGCGCCGTAGATGTCCAATCCCGAGCAGGTGC
>JAFAHP010000155.1 GCA_019237175.1 Alphaproteobacteria bacterium | reverse complement strand
CGTGTGAATGTATTGGAAGTCGCTTCGGCGCCGCCGTCTGCCTCGGGTGCCGGACGCGCGGTCAGGCCGGGGTGCCGAGCGCCAGTGTGTCTGTGAGACCTTCGGCGGGGAGCTCCGCGGCTTCAGAGCCAGGCAAGACGATGCGGGCGCGAAGCCCGGGATTCGCATCCTCCAGATAGAGCTTTCCCCAATGCAGCGAGGCGACCGCGGTTACGATTGACAGACCAAGGCCGTTACCGGGCAGCCCCCGGCTCCGGTCGAGCCGATAAAAGCGATCGATGACGCGGGCTCGCTCCGCGAGCGGAATGCCGGGACCGTCGTCCTCGACGATGATCGACACGGTATCTCGGTGCTCGGTTGTGCGAACGCGGACCATCGCCCCGCTGCCGGCGTATTTCAGCGCGTTATCGACGAGGTTTGCCACGGCGCTCGCGAGCAGCTGCCGATCGCCGAGCGGCGTCGCGCGCCCCTCGGTCGCGGTCACGAGCGTTATCCCCTCGGCCTCCGCCGCGGCGTCGTAGAGTTCGGCGACGTCGCTGACGACGGAGGCGAGCGGTATCCGGGTAAAGGATAGCCGCCGGGCCCCCGATTCCGCCTCGGCAATCTGCAGCAGCGTGTCGAGCATCCGGATCAGTTCGTCGATCTGCTGGATCGCGAACCGAGACGTTTCGACAAGACCCGTCATGCCCTCGTTCAGACATAGCGTTTCCTCAAGCCGGCTGCGGATGCGTGCCAGCGGCGTGCGAAGATCATGGGCGATCGCGTTGGATACGTGGCGGATCCCATCCATCAGATGCTCGATGCGGTCGAGCATGTGGTTGATGTCGCGATTGAGCCGGGCGAATTCGTCGTCCGCGGCGGAGACGGGGATCCGCCGACCGAGGTCGCCCGCCTCTATTTCCAACGCGATGCGCCGGATCGCGCCGATACGATGCTCCAGTTGTCGGCGAAACAAAAAAGCGCCGCCGATTGCGAGCAGCAGCGCCGCCGCTCCGCCCGCCAACAGCGCCCGCCAAACGAGCTGCTCGATCTCGCGCCGATCCTGCATATCGCGGCCGACCACCAGGATCGAACCGTCCGGCAACCGCCGCGGCAGCAGCCGGCTGAGAGATGGCCGGCCGTAACGAGTGACCGTGAGATCGGTGAGGCGGTCGAGCGGTGCGGCCGCTAGCGTCCAGCCGGTTATGTTTCCGACGATTTCCCGCCCATTTGGTTCGACGAGGAGGTACACCTCGGTGTCCTGGTCGATACCGTCCGTCAGAAGTCGCTGGATTTCCTGCCGCAGCGCTTCGCCGCCGCGACTCCGGTCGTGGCGAACCAGCCGCTGTCCGACGGAAATCAAATAACCGTCTGTATTCCGCTCCAATACCCCGACGGTGCCAAAATAGAACGCGGCCGAGACCACGGCCATCGAGCCCAGCGCGAGCACCCCGCAGCCCAGCGCCAACCGGAATGCGACGTGACCCCAGAGCCTAGACATCGGCGGCGATCATATAGCCGATACCGCGAACCGTATGCAGCAATTGCGGCGAAAAACCCTTGTCGATCTTGCGACGCAGGCGGCTGATTTGGACATCGATCACATTCGTCTGCGGGTCGAAATAGTAATCCCAGACCGCCTCGAGCAGCATGGTGCGAGTAACGACTTGCCCTTGATGCCCCACCAGATATTCGAGAAGCCGGAACTCGCGCGGCTGAAGGGCAATCGGCTGTCCTGCTCGCTCCGCCCGTCGCGTTCTCAAATCGAGACGCAAATCGGCAATCCACAATTCGCGGCGATCTTCTGTCGTGTTGCCGCGCCGCAGCAACACCTCGAGGCGTGCGAGCAATTCGGAAAACGCGAAGGGCTTGGTCAGATAATCGTCTCCGCCGCCGCGGAGGCCACGCACCCGTTCGTCCAGACTCGCCAGCGCGCTCAGGATCAGTATCGGTGTCGTCTTGCCGAGGTTCCTGATCGTGGCAATGATCGACAAGCCGTCAACGCCTCCGGGAAGCATGCGATCGAGGATGATGACGTCCCAGCGCTCGTTGGTCGCGAGGTGTAGCCCATCCACACCGCTGCGAACCAGTGTAGCGTTATGGCCGGCCTCCTCAAGGCCCTTGCAGATATAGCGGGCGGTGTCCGCTTCATCCTCTATGACGAGACACCGCATCCGCAGACTGCAAGCAACGGGAGATCAGAAAAGCACCGCCGCGACCGCCGCCATGGCGCGAAGCGCGTGACGTGTCTTTTCTCCAGGAATTTCAAGAGCAACGCCATCACCTAAGCTATCATCCAATCGCCGACGCATACCTCTGCCCCTAAACGCACTCTGATCCAGCGGGCAAGCTGTTCGGTAACCTCACCGTCCGCGCAACCTAACGCATCGCCTTGGCGATCGCGTGCATTGCCGCCTCGTCGGTGATGCTCCGTCTGCCACCACAACGCAGCGTCCCTGATATAATCGATCCCCTCACTAGGCTCGCTTGAACGCGAACGAGGTCGGTTCTCGAGCGGATTTCTGACGATATCGAAAGGGTAAACTTGGCACGATGCATTTCCGGGCCGGTGTGCACCGAAGATTCCAAGATTTGTGCAGCAAAGCATCGGTTCTGTGGACCTTGCCGGCCTGGCTCCATGCCTGCTCATGCGGATTTGACAAGATTTGATCGATCTGGTCATTCAAGCGGTTCCTGCTCCCGCGTCGTCTCGCCCGCTTCAAAAGAAAGCTGTGGTTCGGATTGTGAAGACTGCGGCGGGGCCGGCGCCCGGGTGCAGCGCCGGGTCGAAATAGAGTTGGACGTCGGGAGTGAGCCAAAGGCCTTTGAACAGCACGTAATTGTAATAGAGTTCCGATCCCCATTCTGCGTTGCGCGCGGGTTGGCTCACCGCCTTGAGGTTGGTCTTATCCCAAAAGACGCCGAGCCCGACTTGGTCGAGCTTGTTGCGGCCCAACGGATTGTTATAGATCCCACCCCATGCGACCGCGGTCTCGATCGGGATCAAGGTTCCGCTCGCATTGTTGGCACGCAGGAACAGCCCCCATTTCGGATCGATATTCTGCACCGCGTTGAAAGACACACCCAGGCTGCCGCTCGGCTGCTGTGGCAGCAAGGGCTGACTGTATCCGAGGAGTTCGTAGCTGCCGCCGCCGAGAAACTTCGGTGCCCATTCGCCGGCGATAAAATAGGCATACCTGCCAGCCGAAGCGCCGCTCCTCCGCAACGTGGTACCGCTGACATTGTTGGCACCTTGGAATCCTCCCGCAAACGTGAATTGCTGGTCGGGAGTCGCCGCCTGGGCATAGGCGCCGTGACCGCCGTTCGGATAAGTCTGGGTGGCGTTTTGCGCCAGCGGATAGCTGATGAAGTTGGTCTGGGAATTGCCGGCGTATTGATTGCTGTCATAAGCGGCAAAACCGTATTGACCGACCGTAACCGACAACCAGTTCCAGCCATCGGGAAAAGTGTGCGTGTACATGAACTGGTTATATTCGCGGAGATTTATGGGCTGAGCATTGGGCGGGGTGATCAGGCCGAGCCGGGTTTGTTGAGATGCGCTGCTGGTGCTGGACCAGAACTGGGTCTGCTGCAGCTGGAAAGTGAACAAGCTTGATCCAAACCTCGTGTTTGTAAACGGGCTCCAGGTAATGTTCGGGGTGTAGACCATCGAGACTATACCGGGTCCGCCATTCGGTGTCCCCCATTGCGGGAATATCGATACCGAGATCGAATATTGAACGTCATAATCGATGCCCAGTTCTTTTTTGAACGATAGGTATTCATCGTAGATATCGTTGAGCGCTGCTGCGACCTCTTTTGTGAAATCGGTGGACGGGGCCTCTATGGCGAGGTTAATCGGCTTGTGTATCGGCGGTGCCGCGAGTGTTCCGACGGAGCCCGCACCGGAGTCGGATGCGGACTGCGCCATTGCCGAATTTGTTGCAAGAGCGCCGATCAGCCCCACTATCGAAACCGGGGTGATCGCTCGCGAACGCTTATGAAACATTCGAGATCGCATCGCCCACAAAACCGATGATCGCCATCGCAAGAGAAACGCGAAAGCCGCATGTGAAAGAGTGACGCGTTCTATCTGCACTAACCTCCCGGTCGCCAGCCGCGGCCCCACAAGTTGAAGCTGTCCGCTTCCGGATGACAAGGGTTCAGAAGGTGATCGAGGAGCGCACGCCGACGACCAAGGCATTCGCGATGGGCTGCCCCGGAGGGGCGGGGGGCGGTGCCGCACGGTGACCGCCAGGATGAAGGATCACCTGCAGATCGGGCTGCAAAACCCACCACGGCGCAATATTCAGCTGGTATGTGGCTTCGAGCACGGCCTCATAATCGAGGGCTGGCTGCTCGATGCCGGTGAACAGGCTTTCATCGGCGGCGAGGCCGCGGGCGGCGCCACCAATCCGGGCATAGCTGGCTGCGACACCCGACACGTCGAGGTCGCGGCCCGGCAACAGGCCCTTATAGGTCAAGCCGGCGTCCAGCCCGAGGTTGATCAGGTTGCGGTCCCCCGGCGCGCCGCCGACCCGCAGAAAGCCGGCAAGCCCTTTTGTCTCTGCGTTGGGGGGCTGCCACAGCATCTTGTCGAGGATCAGATAGGGCCCGAAGTTGCCCTGATGGAGGGCCGCAATGCCGTTGCTGGACGGGGCAGCCAACGAAACTCCCATCGTGTCAAACTGCAGATCGGGAAAAGCGGCCGAGTGGTACCAGCCGCCGAGCCTGACGTCGCTCATCCAGGTCGAAGTGGTCGGCTCCTGGTCAAACGTGTAAGCAAGTTCGCTGATCACGAGGGTGCCGCCTTCGCCGATCAGAAAATTGGTGCCGCTCGAGTTGCGAACCTGCGGGTTTCCGGGCCCGGGGGGCGCCGGATTGCCGTTGAAGACCGCGGTGGAGAACGTCAAAGCAGCCGTTGGCGCGACCCGCAATCGCACGCCCGGCGCCGCAAACGGATAGCATGGCCCGCCGCTCGGCAGATCCGCCGCAAAGATCTCCGGGCACCCGAACGTCGTGTTGATAAAGATGGCAGAGTATTGGCTGAGATAAAATTCATCGTCGAGAGCGATTTGCCCGACGCGAACCGAGGCTTTGCTGTCGAAGAACTGCTGCTGCAGCCACAAATCGTGAAGGCGGGTCGCGGGCAACGCCTCGATACTGCTGACCGTCAGAAGGTTGCCGACGTAGTTCTGCGACAAGCCGCGGCCGTTGATCTGGTAGCCGTCGACGTGAAAGGCGGCGCCCGGCCATTTCGCGAGCTTTTCGAGGTCGAGATCGAGTGTCGCGGTGATCAGACCGTCGTAAATCTGCCCCTGGCTGATGCCGCCAATCGGGTTGGCCAGCGTCTCGGCGATATCGGTGAGACCGAGCTGAACGCCGGCATCCTGCAGTTGCTTGCGCGCCCCACCCCAGTCGCCGGTCAGCGTCTGTTGCTCGAAAATTCCCTGCTGCGCCAACGCACTTTCGCCGGTGAACCCGAAAGCGACAGCGCCGAGGATCACCGCCAGGACGAAACAGATTCGCACAACCTTATCCAGTCGAGAGCGAGCTCGTCCGCCGCTAGAAACGCAACCCGAGCTGAGAACGGGCGCACCCCAGACTATTTTCCCGGGTGAGCCGGGGGTGGTCCCGTATCGATCGCGCGATAGGCACCCTGAGGACCGAGAAGATCGCGCGTAGCGGCCACCACTGCCGCGGCCAGATCGGGATCGTCAGGACCACCCCGGATAACGGCTTGTTCCTCGATCAGTGTTTGATATTCGCCTTTGAGATAGAGACGGGCCTCGATCGTAACCGGACGCCGTGCGCTAAACTGCTCCGGATTGAGCAAGCGTACGGAGCGGCGCACCTCGCCGCCCGCATAGGGCTTCAATTTGAAGCTCCATTCGACGCGATCGGCCGCGATGGGGTTGCCCGCCGCCGCCGGCTGGAAACGCCAATCAGCAAGCCTGACCTCGGTCATGTGCGCGGCGATAAAGCGCGACAATGCTGAATGGTGCAGCCCCGGCAATCCATGAAATGCGTCGACCTGCAACAACACCTGGGCCGC
>JAFAHP010000004.1 GCA_019237175.1 Alphaproteobacteria bacterium | reverse complement strand
GCTGGACGCATCCTGCGCTGCTCTTCGTTCTACGAGGATTTTGTCAAAACCGTGTTGACGATCAACACCGCGTGGTCGGGGACCCGCCGGATGGCGGCGGCGCTTGTTTCAGAACCCGGCGGCGGTGCGTTTCCGCTGCCGGGCGCGATCCTCGACTACGGCGAGGCGCGAATGCGCGAACGCGCCAAACTCGGTTTCCGCGCCGCGACGATCCTGTCGGCGACCCGACGCATGCTGGACGATGGTGTCATGGATCAAAACGGTGGGGGCCGTCCCGATTACGAATATCTGATCGGCCTGCGCGGGATCGGTCCCTACGCCGCGGCGCACAGCCGGTTGTTGCTGCACGATTTCAGCCGCCTTCCGGTCGATTCGGTTGTGACCGCATATCTGCGCGACCGCCACGCCAGCGATCCCGCCGCCTTCGCGGTGAGCAATGCAGGCTGGGGCGCTTATCTGGCGCTAGGCTACCGGCTCGCGCGCCTGCGCGAAAAGCTCGACCTCAGCCCGGCCTGACCCCGCGAAGAACCAAAACTGCGCGAGTGAGAGCTGCTTCACTCTGGCGTGGGATCTCGCGGCTTCGGTGGCCGAAGGGCCCCCGGACGCCGCTTTAGTCTCGATCTGCCCGGCAGAGGCGGCGACGAATTGGCTTCTGTTGGTTAATCGGCTACGGTGGGGAGACGGAGGACGACCGGAAGGGGACGAGCCGGTCTACGGGGGAACAATGAAGAAATTGCTTGCGGTACCGCAACGCATGCCGGCGGTGATCTTGCTCGCGATCGCCTGGGTTGCTTTCAGTGCAAATGCCGGTGCGCAAGTCGTCGACGAAGCGCGTCAGGCAGGACGGTCGGCGCAATCGCTGCCTCCGGCCGACGAAGATTATTTCCGGGCGATGGATGGCGGTATCCGGTTGACCTCGGACGAGGTCAAGGGCCGGGATATGTGGATCGTGTGGAGCGGCGGCAACGACCGGCTATGGGACGAGCTCACCAACTTGACCTTTGGCGCGTTCGATCTATTAAAAATCCTGTCTTCCTATCCCGGCCTTAAATTCAGCCGGGACAATCGTTGGCGCCATCTGGGTCTGGTCAACGAGCCTTGTTTCACCAAAGCGACCGGTCCCGACCCAAAGCATTACGGTCTGTGGCTCGATCAACGGGACCCCAAATGTCCGCCGGACCCGTTCGCCAACAGCGCGAAATATCCGGGCGTTGCCGTCGGAGCGCGCGGCAAGAACATGCCCATCGGATCATATTACGGCGAGCCGAGCGGGATCTTGGGGCTGCGCCTCTTCCCCAATCCCGCCTTTGGCGAAGCGGCAGCTAAGCGTTGGGATCCTCAGCGCTTTTATAACGATCCCGATTACTACCTGTCAAAAGACCTCGTGCGGCCCTACCGCGTTGGCGTGGCGTGCGGATTTTGCCATATCAGCGCCAACCCCGAAAAACCGCCTGCCAATCCCGAAGCGCCGCAATGGGAGAACATCAGCTCGACGGCGGGTTCCCAGTATTTCTGGGTCGATCGCATCTTTGCGTGGAACGCCGACCCGTCGAGTTTCTTTTTTCAAGTAGTGCACACTTCGCGGCCGGGGTCGCTCGACACCTCGCTCGTGTCGACCGATAACATCAACAACCCCCGGACAATGAACGCGATCTACAATGTGCTTCCGCGTCTCGATCTCGCCAGGCGGATAGGTCGCGAGACCCTGGGGCAGGACAATCTCGCCAACAAGCAGTTCAACGACTTTGTCAAATCCGGTTCGCTGACCGAATTCTTTCAGCCGCCGAACACGGTGTGGACACCGCATGTGCTGAAGGATGGCGCTGATTCCGTTGGCGTGCTCGGGGCTTTGAACCGGGTCTATTTGAATATTGGCCTGTTCAGCGAGGAATGGCTGCGCCATTTCGACCCGATCCTGGGCGGCGAGCGGGTCACGCCGATCGAGATCACAACGGCGCGTGCGAATTCGTCCTATTGGCAGGCCACCGAGGCGCAGACGCCCGACATGGCGCTGTTCCTGATCAAGGCGTCCTATCCGCACAGGCTGAAGAACGCGCCCGGCGGCAACGCCTATCTGAGCGAACCGCCGCCCCTGCGGCAGCAAGGCAAGATCGTCTTCGCCGACAATTGCGCCGCTTGCCATTCGAGCAAGACGCCGGCACCCCCCGCCAATGCCGATCTCGGCAGCTGCATTGGACCGCATTATCTCGAATGCTGGAACCGCTATTGGGCGTGGGTGCAAACGCAAGATTTTCGCGCCAAGATGCGCCAGATCGTCGAAGCCAATGATTTCCTCGACGGCAATTATTTGTCGAACGATGCCCGGGTGCCGGTGACGTTA
>JAFAHP010000524.1 GCA_019237175.1 Alphaproteobacteria bacterium | reverse complement strand
CGCGGGCGGGCGTAAAGGATCCGGGGGCGACGGCGGTGCTGCGACCGCGGCTGGACTTGGCCGGCCGCATGGGGCTGTGGTCGGCCCCGATCGGGCAATCTACATCGGCGATACCGAAAACCACCGCGTCCGCAGGCTGACCCGGCGCAGGTGAGGCCCCCACCCTGACCTTCCCGTGCGAGCGCTGTGCGGTGTTCACACATTGTTGTAGGAGCTCGGGCCGTCGTCCAAATTTCCCTCTCCGCCCCCGGCAAACACAACCATGTGCTTTGACGGCGAGCACTAGTTGGAATATTCAACTGTCCACGATACCGCCCGCCTCGTAAGAAGGGCCGCGGTTTTATAACAAGCCAAACAGGATAGGCAAATGCTAGAGCTGCTTGATCAGCAAAAATCGCTGACTATCAATCAGTGGAAGATTTTTACTGCTTGTTTATTTTCGATAATGCTGGATTTTTTCGATTTTGGATTGATCGCGTTTGTTCTGGCGTTTTTTGTGAAGGATTGGCACCTGACGTTTGGCCAATCGGGGCTAATATTATTATCGTCGGGCGTGGCCGCGATACCGGGCGGCATCTTTTTCGGCTGGCTCGGCGACAAGATCGGCCGCCGCAAAGTGTTTATGACCACGATCCTGACTTTTTCGCTGGCGACGGGCATGATGGCGCTGGCGCCGGAGCGCGGTTGGATTTTTCTCGCGCTCATGCGCTTTATCGTCGGGTTCGGGGTCGCCGGCCTCGCCGCGGTCGATCTGCCATTGCTACAAGAGTTCACGCCGGCCTCAAAGCGCGGGTGGATTAGCGGCCTGTCGATCGGCTTATTGCCGATGAGCGGGGTTCTGGCGGCGACGCTCAGTGCCTCTTTAGGTGGGGTCATCGGCTGGCGCGGCCTGTTCGCGATCGGATTGTTGCCGGCGCTGATGGCGTTTGTCATTCGCCTCTGGGTGCCGGAATCGCCACGCTGGCTGTACAGTCGGGGACGCTTCGAGGAGGCGCGCCGCTCGCTTGCTTGGGCGTTGCAGATGGACCCCCGGGAAATCAGCTTGCCGCCAACGCTGTCCGAGCAGCGCAAGGTGGCGTGGGGGGAGTTGTTCAGATTCCCGCGCAGCATCGCCGCGGCATGCCTGACCGGGCTATCCCAGACCGGGGCCGTGGGTCATGCGCTGTGGGGCGTCACTTTGCTGGCGCTGGTGCTGAAGGTGACGCCGGCCCAAGCCTCGTTCCTGACCATCTGGATTGCCCTTGTCGGGGTCCCTGGGCGGGTTTTCGGCGCCTGGATGTCCGAGGCGTTCGGGCGGCGCTATGCCGGGACCCTCGCTTCGCTTCTAGCGGCATCGGCGATGGCGCTCGCCGGCTATCTGAGCAATGCGTATCTCGGGGTGGTTTCGCTTTTCTACGTCATGCTGTTGCTGCACAGCTTTTTTGGCAACGGCAATTTCTCGGTTGTCTTCCCCTATATGGCAGAGCTGTGGCCGGCGTCGCTGCGCGCCAGCGGTTTCGGCCTCGTTTATGGAACAAGCAATCTCGGAAAGTTTATCGGTCCGGCCGGTCTGGCACTGATCGCCGGCTCGTCGAATTACGTCAATCCGCGGGCGACGCTCGCCGCGATCGTGCCGGCCTTCAACTATTTCGCCGTCTGGTATCTGCTTGCCGTCGTCGCCTTTCTGTTTATCGCGATCGAGACGCGCGGCCGCACGATCGACGAGCTCGACGCCGCACTGACCCGGCCGGTGCCCGCGAAGGCCGCTACGCCGTAGCCGTAGGTTGGATCCATTAAGCTAATTCTTCTTTTCAGGCTCGTCGTGCCCGGACCTGGTCCACTTGGTCCGGGCACCCACGAGAAAGCGGCACGGGCTTTCCGGTTCTAAGATCAGAGCAACTTTCGCGGGTTCTCTGTAGCATCCCTTATAATCCCGAATCCCCCTTGCCCGGACTTGATCCGGGCATCCACGGCTTTGCCAGCGTCGCGGCAGTGCCGAAAAAGTCGTGGACGGCCGGGTCAAGCCCGGTCGAGGGGACGATCGGTTGTTCCAGCCGGCGGCTATACAACCTGACTTCCGCAACCGGACAGCCGTGAAGGCTACGCCCGGCCACGACGGTTCAGTGGATCAGCTGTCTGGACTTGACACTCGGATAAGGGGGTCGGCCGCGGCCCTCACCCCAAAAACTGGCGCATGGCTGCGACCAGATCCTTTGGGTTGTCGCCCTGAACGGTGTGGCCGGCGTTGGGGATCGTGACCCAGCGGCCGTCGGGGAAAGCTGCCGCCAGGCGCTCGGCATCCTCGACGTGGAACACGTCGCTTTCGCCGCCGCGGACGACCAGCGTCGGACAGCTGACGAGGCCGAGCCCATTGGCGAGACTGCGCCGCTCGACGGTGTGGCGGTCGCCGCCCATCGCCTGGAACCGCCGCCGGTCGTATTTCCACACCCAGTTGCCGTCGTCCTGGCGGCGCAGATTGTGCATCAGACTGCGCCGCAGGATTAGGGGGTCGCGCCGCGGATTGAAAGCCATCGCGCGCTCGATGATCGATTCCAGGGTTTCCGGCTCGGCGCCGCCATTGACAAAGTCGCGGATGCGCCGCGAACCGGGTCGGCGGACGTTTGGTCCGGCATCGATCAGCACCAGCGCCGACAAGGTTTCGGGATAAGCGATCGCATAGGCCAGCCCGTTGATGGCTCCCATCGACATACCGACCAGAATGAAGCGGCCGAGCCCGGCGGCCTCGGCAAAGCCTTTGATGTCCTCGCGCTGTGCGGTAATCGAATAATCCGCGTCCGGCGCCCAGTCGCTGTCGCCGTGACCGCGCTGATCGAGCGCCAGGCAATGGAATTCATCGCGCAGCGCCAGGCAGCACAGATCCCAGGTGTGCGCGGTCAACGCACCGCCGTGCAGAAACAGCATCGGCGGTTTTCCTTTGGTCCCCCAATCGAGATAGCGAAACCGCAGATCATTGACCAGCGCGTGGCGCTCGTTGGGCAATACCACTTCGCCAAAGCTGAACCCGGCGCGCACCGAAGTCGATTGCAAATGCTCGCGGTACTCTTCGGGGGACAAACTCATCGGTAGGGCACTCCGTTTCACAGCGGCGCCGTGGCGGCCGGACGGCGGGAAGCTTCCCCCACCCTTCCCTCCCCGCTTGCGGGG
>JAFAHP010000377.1 GCA_019237175.1 Alphaproteobacteria bacterium | reverse complement strand
CGCTTTCTCGCCGCGGCATTGGCCGCCCGCATCAAGGGCGCCGACGCCATCACGGCCCAGCCCTGACCGCCCCTCACCCTCCCGCCCCTCTCGGCGCACGCGTGCGTGCGCCTGTCGGGTGGCGCATCTCCGATGCGCCAGGGGTCCCTCCCTCTCCCCGCGCGCGGGGAGAGGGTTGAGGTGAGGGGCTGACACCGGCGGCGGCGCCAGCGCTTTCCTCGCTCACCTCGACCTCGACGGTCATGCCGAGATGGTCGGACGGAAAACCCGTCCAGGTCCCGGCTACCGGCACTGCCTGCCGCGGATCGCGCACCACCGCGACCCTAATCAGGTCGGCGCTGCCGACGATGCCGTTCGTGGGATCGAATTCGACCCAGCCCGCACCCGGCAGATAAACTTCGAGCCAGGCATGGGTGGCGCCACCGCCGACCCTGGTATCGCGGCGACTTTCGGGAACAAACAGATAGCCGCTGACAAACCGCGCGGCGAGACCGAGCGAGCGCACCGCCTCCATCATCAGCACCGCGAAGTCGCGGCAGCTGCCGCTCTTGAGCTTCAACGTCTTGCTCGGATCCTGGATCCCGCTCTCCTCGCGTGCGACATAGGTCAGATCGCGGCGAATCGCATGGGTCATCACCGCCAGCATTTCGGTCGTGTCGCTCTTTCCATCATGGCGCAGGAATTGCCGCGCCCAGCGGTCGATCTCGTGCTCGGGGTCGAGGTATTGCCGCTCGATCAGGCGCAACAGATCCGGCATATCGTCGGCGCCATAGGTGAACGGGTAGCGCGTCGCATAGTCCTCGATCTGGAAATCGAGAGGATTTGTCGCCGAATGATCGAGCCGGATCATGCTGTCAAAGCGCAGTTCCGCGGCGCGGTTGCCAAAGCGCGCAATCGCCACGCAATTGCCAAAGACATCGTGCACCCAGCGCAGATCAATCGGTCGCGGCGAAATCTCGAGGCTCGAATCGAGCAGCTTCTGATCGTAGCTGTCGCGAGGCCGCAACATCATGCGGTGCTCGCCAAAGCTGACCGGCTGCTTGTAGCGGTAGGTTGTCACGTGACGCACACGAATAACCGACATGGCACCTGCTTACTGACCGGCCGCCACCTGCACTTGCGCGCCCGCCGGCGGATCGCCGAAAAATGCGATACCTAGATCGCGGCTGACCGCGATCAATTGCTGTTGAATAACATCCAGAAATTCGTGGAGTCCCGCACTCAAAATTTCCGTAATGGTCAGGGTGCCGAGAACCGCGCGCAAGCGGTCGAGCTCTTCGGCGGCGTCGTTGCCGCCGCGCAGCGAATAGCGCGATTTGAGCTCGCTCAACAGCCGCCCGGCTTCGCGCACGCAATGATGAACCGAGCGCGGGAAGGCTTGATTGAACAGCAGAAAACCGGCGACCCGCGCCGGTGTGGTACGCGCCGCGTGCAAACGGCGATAGGCGTGATATCCCGCGGCCGAACGTAACAGCGCATTCCACTGACTGGTATCGGTCGGCGAGCCGACATCGGCAACGCTCGGCAACAGCAGGTGATACTTGATGTCGAGCAGACGGGTCGTCTGGTCGGCTCGCTCGATGTAGCGGCCCAGCTGGTAGAAATACCAGCCCTGGTCGCGGAAAAAGGTCCCCTCGGTAATGCCCGTATGGGTTTGGCAGGCTTCCTTGATCGAGGCGAACAGGGCCGAGAGACGGCCGGGGGCGAGGTCCTCCGCACCCAGAGCGGCGAGGCGGTTGTAGAAGACGTTGAGCTGGACCCACATCTCGGTCGAGATCAAGGGCCGCAAGGTTCGGGCATTCTCCCGCGCGGCGCGGAGGGCACTGACGATCGAGGTCGGATTGTCGGCATCGACGACGTAAAAGCGCAGGACACTGTCGGTGGTAACTCTCCGGCCTGAGGCAAAAAAGCGCTCTTCGTCCGAGTTCAGCTGGATGATCGAGCGCCAATTCTGGGCGCCATGACTGTCGCGCGAGAAGGTGTCGTTGACGTCGAGGATGCGCGCCAGGTCCTCGGTGCGCTCGACATAGCGCGCGAGCCAAAAGATGCAATCCGCGTAGCGGGAAAGCAGAACGTCAACCAAGGACCCAGGTATCCTTTGAGCCGCCGCCCTG
>JAFAHP010000358.1 GCA_019237175.1 Alphaproteobacteria bacterium | reverse complement strand
CCCGCTCGTTCTGGCGGCGTCCTCGGTCATCTACGAGGGTGTGCCCACCTACCCAGACGCCGGTCGGCCCTGGCGGATCGCCGAAGAGCTTGACGTGAACATCTTTCATACCTCGCCGACCGCGATCCGTGCGCTGCGCCGGGCCGGCCCGGACGAGCCGAACAGCTACAATTACCGCTTCAAGCACATGACCACGGTAGGCGAGCCGATCGAGCCCGAGGTCTGGCGCTGGTATTATCACGTCGTCGGAAAAGAACAGGCGGTTATCGTCGATACGTGTGGCAGACCGAAAACGGCGGCTTTTTATGCAGTACGGTCCCGGCACTCGGTCCGATGAAGCCGGGCAGCGCCGGTCCGGCGGTCCCCGGCATTCACCCGGTCATCTTCGATGATGACGGAAATGAAATCGCGAAGGGCGCGGGCAAGGCGGGCAATATCTGCATCCGCAATCCCTGGCCAGGAATCTTCCAGACGATCTGGGGCGATCCCGACCGTTTCGTCAACCAATACTATGCGCGTTATTGCTCGAACAGAAACAGCAAGGATTGGCGCGACTGGCCCTATTTTGCCGGCGACGGAGCAGTGCAGGCGCCGGACGGCTACTATCGCATCCTCGGTCGGATCGATGACGTGATCAACGTCGCCGGGCATCGCCTCGGCAGTAAGGAGATCGAATCCGCGGCCCTGACCGTGCCCGAGGTCGCGGAAGCTGCCGTCGTGCCGGTTCCCGACGAGATCAAGGGCCGGGTTCCCGATCTTTATGTCGCGCTGAAGCCCGGCTTGCATCCCAACCCGGAACTGCATCGGCGCATATCCGAGGCCGTAGTTTCGGAGATCAGCCCGATTGCACGGCCGGCGCATGTCTGGATCGTACCGGACATGCCGAAAACGCGTTCCGGCAAAATCATGCGTCGCGTACTGGCGGCGATATCGAGCGGTCAGGATGCAGGCGACGTCTCGACCCTCGCCAACCCCGAGGTTGTCGAGGAACTGCGCCGCATGGTCGACGTTTAGCACCGCGGGTACACATGGAGGGCGGTGAAGGCCGGTGGGACAACCTCGGGCACGAGCGAAAAAGCGGTAACCGACTGTTCTGCCGCCAGGCTCTGCGTCGGAGCTGATACCAGGCGACGGGCCTCAGCCGAGCGCTTGGCGCAATTGACGGGCGGCGACGACGAGCATCGCCAGATTGGGCGCGTCAGCGGCGCGCAGCTCGCCGGCGATCGCCTTCGCAGGGGCGAGTGCGGAGCCCCAGGTGTTGGCCCAGGCGCTGATCGGATCCGGTTCTGCTGCGTGCTCGCTGGCCAGGACGCGCTCCGCCAGATTGGCTTGCGCATCATAGAAATCATCGATCAGGCACTCTGCCGCCAATTTCTGCCAGCCACTCTCGGCCCGCAGCCGACGGGCGGCCGCCCGCAATTCGTCAAGCGCGAAGCGGGCACCGACGCCGTAAAAGACCTGTGCTGCGCGCTCGATCGGCTGCGCCGTGCGCTCGGCCGAGGCAGCAACCTCGAGCGCTGTTGTCAGAAACACCGTTGCCCCGGCGTCGGCGGCCACGGCCGCCGGTGCCCCTGCGGCGGCAAAGCGCGCCACGCGTTCGTCGAACAGCGCCTGCTCGCCGGCCGGCAACAACTGCGGTATCACGCCCGCAAGGTGATGCACGCCGGGCCCGAGCCGCGCGGTCTCGGTACCGACGCCGAGCCGGTTGTTGCGCAACAGCCAAGCAGCGGCGTGCTCGACGACCGAGGCGATCTCGAGGAGCATCTCCGTCTGAAGGGACGCTGTCACACGATTGTCGAGGGCCTCGATCTCGGCCCACCGCCGCGGTAGGTAGAGGATTTCGCGGACAATCAAATAGGCGCGCGCGATCTCCGGCGCCGACCGCGCGGTGCGCGCCCGCAGGTCACTGACAAACGTGATGCCGGCGCGGTTGACGAGATCGTTGGTGACAATTGTGGCCACGATCTCGCGCCGGAGCGGATGGGTCGGGATCTGCGGCCCGAGGCGCTCGCGCAACCTTCGCGGGAAATAGCCGAGCAGCTCTTCGGCGAGCTCCAAGGCATCGGGTAAGTCGGAGGCGAGAAGTTCGGCGTCGAGCGCCATCTTGGAATAGGCGAGCAACACCGCAAGTTCCGGGCGAGTGAGGCCGCGACGCTGTACCGCGCGGTTGGCCACGGTCTCGTCGTCGGGCAAGAATTCCAGGCCTCTATCGAGCCGACCCGATTTTTCCAGCTCGCGCATCAGCCGGATCTGCCGATCGAGGGCGGCCACACCCCTTGCCTCGGCCAGCGACAGCGCCTCGCCTTGTCGATAATTGTCGCGCAGCACCAGGGACGCGACGTCTTCGGTCATGCCGTGGAGCAGCGGCTCGCGCTCGGCGGCCGGCAGTTTTTGCGAGGCGATTGCACGATCGATCAGGATCTTGAGGTTGACCTCGTGATCGGAAGTGTCGACACCGGCGGAATTGTCGACCGCGTCGGTGTCGATCCGGCCGCCGGCAAGGGCGTAAGCGATCCGGCCACGTTGGGTGACACCGAGATTGGCGCCCTCGCCAACGACCATTGCACGGATCTTGTTGCTGTCTATCCGCACAGCATCGTTGCTCCGGTCGCCGACTTCGGCATGCCGTTCATAATGTGCTTTAACAAAAGTGCCGATACCGCCGAACCATAGCAGGTCGACTGGAGCACAAAGCAATTTGCGGATTAATTCGCCCGGGGTCAGGCGGTCGGCCTCGACGCCGAACACTCGTTTTATCTGGGGGCTGATCGCCACCGATTTGGCGACGCGGTCGAAGACTCCACCGCCTTGCGAAATCAGCTGCGGATCGTAATCCGCCCAGTTCGACCGCGGCAGTCGAAACAAACGTTGTCGCTCGGCAAAGCTGAGCGCCGGATCCGGGTCAGGATCGATAAACACATGGCGATGGTCGAAAGCACCGAGCAACCTCAGTTTACGTGACATCAACATGCCGTTGCCGAAAACATCGCCTGACATATCGCCGACGCCGACGACGGTTATTTCACTGGTCTCGATGTCGCGCCCCAGTTCGCGGAAGTGCCGTTTGACCAGTTCCCAGGCACCGCGCGCGGTAATGCCCATCTCCTTGTGATCGTAACCGGTCGAGCCGCCGGAGGCGAAAGCATCGCCGAGCCAAAAGCCATACTCTTCTGCGATTGCGTTGGCGTAATCGGAGAAGGTGGCGGTACCTTTGTCAGCGGCGACGACAAGATAGGGGTCGTCACCGTCATGACGGACGACATCGGGCGGCGGCACGATCCGGTGGCCGTCAGCATCGTTGACGATGATATTGTCGGTCAGATCGAGGAGCGCGCGGATCAGAATCTTGTAGCATTCTATCGCCTCGGCACCGAGGTCATCGCGCGCCGGCTGCTTGACGACGAACCCGCCCTTTGCGCCGACTGGCACGATGACCGTGTTCTTGACGGTCTGCGCTTTCATCAATCCGAGGATCTCGGTGCGGAAATCCTCCCTGCGATCCGACCAGCGGATGCCGCCGCGAGCGACCATCCCGGCGCGCATGTGGACGCCTTCCATGCGTGGGCTTGAGACATAGATCTCGAACAGCGGGCGCGGCACGGGCAACAGGTCGATTTCGCTGCTGGCCAGCTTGACCGCGAGATAAGGCTTGGGATTGCCTGATGGTAATCGCTGAAAGTAGTTGGTGCGCACGCTTTTGAGGATCAGGGTCAGATAGCTCCGCAAGATGCGGTCTTCATCAAGGCTTGCGACCCGGTCGAGCGCGTGGTCGATCGCCTGAACTTCACCCATCACCGCAAGCCCTCGGTTCGCCGGCGCCGCCGGATCAAAGCGAATTTCGAACAGCCTGACGAGACGAGCGGCGATGTCGGGGTGGGCGCTGAGCGTGTCTTCCATGTAGGCTTGGCTGAAGGCGCTGCCGGCCTGGCGGAGCACCTTGGCATAAAGCCGCAAGAGGCCGATTTGCTGGGTTGTGAGGCCGGCGGCTAGGACGAGGCGACTGAAGCCGTCGTTTTCGACCCGGCCGGTCCAAAGCGCTACCAGTGCCTCTTCGAAGCGCTGTTGGACGGCATCGGTCACGGGGATCTCATTCGCGATGTGAAACTCGTGGATCCAGACCGCATCGCCCGCGACGCTGTCGATGCGAAACGGCTCTTCGGCGACAACGCGAAGACCAAGATTTTCGAGCATCGGCAGGATGTCCGATAGCACCGCCGGTTCCTTGGCGCGATAGAGCCGCAGCCCGGCGCGCCCGCTCTCCGCTACGGAATGCAGCGACACCTCGAGCGGCGAGCCGGCCAGCACCTTTTCGATGCGCGGCAAATCGGCGATCGCCTGAGTTGTCCGCGTCAGCGCCTGGTAGGCCACCGGGAACGGCTCCAGGCGGCGGAGCCGCGTGCGCCCTTCCGCCTCACCAAAGGTCGCGGTCGCCTCCTCCTCGAGATGATCCGACCAGTTGCGGCCAGCCTCCGCCAGCTCCCGTTCAAGCGCTGCCGGGTCAACGGCCGGCACTTGGCCGCGGGTGGTGCGAATAATGAAGTGGATACGGGCCAAGACCGAATCGTCGAGATGCGTATAAAACGCGGAGAGGCGACCGGCAAAAGACCGCTCTAGGATTGTCGCAAAACGCCGCCGCAGATCGCTGTCGTAGCGCTCACGCGGGGCGAAAACGAGGCACGAGACAAAGCGTTCGAGCGGGTCGCGGCGCACGAACAAGGCGATGCGCTGACGCTCCTGTAGATTGAGGATGCCGACGACAGTATCGAACAGTTCTTCCTCGCTGCCCTGAAACAGCTCGTCGCGCGGAAAGGTATCGAGGATATGTGCAAGTGCCTTGCCATCGTGGCTGACCGGAGACAGGCCCGAGCGCTCGACGATGTAGTGGACCTTGCGCCGCAACAGCGGAATTGCTCGCGGGCTGCGGCTGTAGGCGGTTGATGTAAAAAGTCCGAGAAACAACCGGATCCCGACAACGGCACCCCCCGCGTCGAACCGACGGATGCCGATCGCATCCATATGCACGGCACGGTGGACGGTCGCGCGGCGGTTCGATTTGGTGACAATCAGAAGCTCACGCCGGCGGATGAAGTCCTGGACGTCGGCCGGCAGCGACGACAAATCGCGCAAACCGTCAAAAATCCGGTAATCGGGATCGGCAAGCATCCCCAGAGCCGGCCGAGGTGTTTGACCGACACCGTTGAATAGGTATTCGCGAAAGCCAAGGAAGGTGAAATTGTCATCGTCAAGCCAGCGCAGAAAATCCTGCACCTCGGCTAATTCGTGCGCCGGCACCGGCGGTGCGGGCGGGCGCGTCAGCGCGTCGCGTATGGCGCGCAAGGTTCGACGCATATCCTGCCAACCTTCGACCGCGGCGCGGACGTCGGCCAGAACGCGGGACAATTCGTCAGTCAGCCTTGCCAGCCCGGTCGGATCGGGTTCGCGTGTGATCTCGATCTGCATCCAGGATTCGCGAAGGCCCGCCTCGGTGCTGTCGCGAATTTCGCGCAAGCGCCCGGCCGCGTCGCGATCGACTGTCAGGATCGGGTGGATGACAAGCCGGACGACGCGATCACCCGCATTGATTGCCGCGGTTACCGAATCGACAAGAAAGGGCATGTCGTCGTTGACAACCTCGACGACAGTGTGCGGCGATGCCCAGCCATCGACGTCCGACTCGGGGTTGTAGACCCTGATCTTGGCTTGGCCCAGCCGCCGTCTGCCCGCAAAACGCCACAATGCCAGCGCCGCGCCGCCGAGATCCCTTGGCGCCCGCTCGGCGACGTCGCCGGGCGGCACATGTTCATAAAATTTGGCGATGACCGTCGCCGCTGGGGCGTGCTCAGCTGGGACCAGGCCTGCTTCGCACAGCTGCGCTGCCTTGCAAATCACCCTGGCTTTGCGGGCTTCTCCGAGCGGGTCCGGCTTGTCGCCCCCGGTTCTGACGTCGGCATTTTTCGCCGGTGCCAGCAAGTTCAGGTCAATGATGTCGCTCATCTCTGATTAAACACCGCTCAACCCCGCTGTGTTCGACGACAGTCGCCACGCGTCGAGGGATATTGAAGGAAGATTTGGGTAAGCCCGGCGACAATGCCGATCGCCCCGGGAGCGTTGGCGAGAGCGTAATTCGACCGGATTTGCTCGCTGTCCCATCTTTGATGCCACAACCGCGGGCCGATGATGTCGCTCGGGTGCTGCGACGGGTTGGCGACGCCGATCCACATGCACCTGTGCCTGAAAATCATTCGTTCCTTCATTTTGTTGGAACATACCGACTTGATGGCGGTCGTAGCTTCCTCGCCGATTTGTCCCGCAGGCCGGGATTTGCCCGGACCTCGCGGTTTGCCATAAGAAAATCAATTGTTGATGATAACCGGTAAATCAGCGGTCCCGATTTCGCAAGCGGGCGGGCGGTCAGTTGGCGGGTGCAAGGTCGCGCAAACACGGCTCGTCAACAACGCCATCGGCGATGATCGCCGACTGGTACCTCGTTGTGAAAATCAACGAATATCGGAGGCGAATGAATTAGAGCCGCACGCTACTCCCTCACCCCGCGTGCGGGAAGAGGTCGGGGGTGAGGCACGCATTCACGACCCCACCGGCCTCCGCGAGCGGCGGCGGACGCGTACCCTCTCACCCGGAGCCCCTGCGTGTCTCCGACCTCGCCCCGCAGGGCAGGCGGGGCGAGGTGCTTGGCTGCGTTCTCCCTATTCCCGCATGTGATGCCATACGCAGATTTGTGCAACCAGCTACTAGACGAGCCGTTGCCCCACTCCGTCGAATTCGCCATCGAACAGCCTGCGGTAGGCGGCGAACATTAGGCGTTGATCAAAGAGCGCGCGCGCCCGTCGGGCGTTCGCCGCGCCGATGGCGGCGGCGCGCTTCGGCTCGACGAGGAGCCCCGTTATCGCATCAGCCAGCTGGCGCGCATCTGTGCCGACCAGAAATGGATGGTTTTGCTCATCGAGCATCGCCCGGAGGTCCCCGACTTCGGTTGCCGCGAGCGGCAATCCCGCCGCCATGGCCTCCAGAACCGAAAGCGGCATCTGTTCGGTATCCGAGGACAGCGCAAACATGTCGAAGCTCGGCAATAAGCGCTCGGGGAAGGCGCAAGCGCCGGTCATCACGACCTTGTCGCCTATTCCAAGCTCGGCCGCACGAACCACGAGAGCGGAACGTTCGGGCCCGTCACCGACGATGACGAGCTGCGCCGCCTGCGAACGCGCCACTATTGCGAACGCCTCGAGCAGTCGCTCCAGATTTTTTTCCTTTCTCAGTCCGGCAACCGTCCCGATTACCGGGGGGCCTGGACCGATGCCCATCCGTGCAGCAAACACCGGGTCGGGACCGGCACCAAAGCGATCGCAGTCGATGCCGTTGGGCACATACAATAGCTGCTCGGTGGAAAGCCGCCAAGTGTCGCGGGCGACGCGGTACAATGTCTGCGAAGGCAACAACACCGGTGTGCGCCGCAGCAGCAGACGGCGGGCCCAGACGCGGCGAGGGATCTGCCGCCGCGCTTCGTCCGGACCGAAGCCATCCTCAAGGTGAAGATGAGGGTAACGACGATCAAGATTCGCTAGCGCCCATTCGATTGTCCCCCAATTCAAAGTGACGAGCAGGTCGGGCTGAATGGCGCGCAGCACACCGCGGAACTCCCGCGCATTGGCGGCGGCAACGGCCCGTCCCCTGCGCGCCGGCACCTCGATCAGCCGAATATCGACATCACCGGCAATTCTCGCCAAAGCCTCCGTCACGCCGTCCATCGCGATAACAGCGTGGCGGTACTTTCGCCCGAAATGATTGGCAAGCTGCACAAACCGCAGCTGTGGCCCGCCGATCTCCAAAGTGGAGAAAACATGAAGAAGGACGCGCGCGTGCTCACTCATGGATGACGGTAAACGTGAATACCGTGTTTGATAAAGTATTTCCGATCCGCAATCGGCCGCCAATCGAGGTCCTGCTGCGCGTCGCTGCAATCGAATGTCGCAAGGAGGCCGCGAGACAACAGATCACGCCGCGACGGCGGCGCGGATAAATCTCTTCTAGTCGTCCGTTTGAGAATCCATTTCGTGAGCTCCTGGACCCAGAGTACCGTGGTGCTCTTGGGATGAAAGCGCAGCGGGCGCTCGAGAGCATCGGCCAACTCCGCGATATATTCGCGCGCGCTCAGCCGTACATCTCCCACCAAATTGTACGACCGCCCTACTGCGCTGTCGGTGACGCAGGCGCGCCAAATTGCGACCGCCACATCCTCAGCGAGCACAAACGGTAAGGGGTTGCGGCCGGCGTTCCAGCCAATGCAATGCTGCTCGTTGTTGAAAAATCCCAGGCCGCCGTGGGCGACGACACCGCCTTCTCCGACGACAATGCCTGGGCGCACAATGCAAACCGGCAATCCTTCATTATTATGAAAGGCCATCAGTGTGCGGTCGCATTCGGCCTTGGCGCGGGCGTAAGCGGCGCGGCGATGGGGTAGGGGATCGGGTGGAGTCGACCCGGTGATCGGCTTTTCCTGCGGGCCCAGATAGAGCCCGGCAATCGACCCGATGTGGACGAGGCGCTCAACCTTCGCTGCGAGACAAGCACGGGCGACAGTCTCAACACCGCCAACCATATTCGCGCCTATCTCGGCATCGGTATTGCCGCCGCCGTGGGCGAGGTTGACAACCCAGCGCGCTCCGCAGATCCCGCGCTCGACATCGGATCGGTGGCGCACATCGCCCTCAACCAAGACCACGCTTTCGTTCGCGAAAACCGGTGGCAGATTGCGAATGTTGCGCGCCATTACTCCGACGCGAATGCCTTGCCTAACCAAATACTTTACCAAGTGTGTGCCAATAAACCCGGTTCCACCCAAAACAGCCACATCGAATCTGCCTGTCGCCTCACGGAAAATGGGCCGCGGCGAGGCCCTCAATGCATTTTTTGCGATCTCCTCGCACACGTCGACCAGGTGAGCACCAAAGGCGCCGTCGATTTCCGGAACGTTTCCCGCGTCGAGCGCACCGTGAAACGCGCGAATGCTGCCGTTCATGCTACGGAAAAAGCTGTCGCTTCGCGGTTTAAGCTTAGCGGTCGATTGAATATAACTAGCGGTGTTGCCGATGCTCGTCCAAAATAAAGCGGCCGCGGTCATCGCGCCCGACACAGAATTGTCGATAAACGGCAACCAGCGCGTTTGTTTGAGCGTAAAAAACCGGTTGTTTTGAATGTCTGCAACGCCAACACCGTCATCGCAGACCGCCGCTACCTGCCACAACGGAAAGCTGCCTCCGACAGCCATACGCAATTGGGCGGGAGCCCCGGCACACCGAAAACTCGCCGACAGCGATTCGGGAAACGATACCCCAGGGAAAATCTCGCGCGGTGGATCGGCCAGCGCGGCGCATTGTTCGATTTGTCCTGCGAGCGCAACAATTTGCGAGAGCGGGTGGACGGCCTGCTCCAGCAGCATATTCACCGGCTCGTCGAACATCCAATGCCCGAATTGGCGCGTTGCCAGTTGCGGGAGCGGGACATTGTAAATGCATGAAATAAATATCGGCCGCCCGATCTGCCTGGCTGAAACGACACGGCGCAGCCTTCGAAATGCGGGATGATAAATAAAATTTTGATTAACGCCGAATATGGCTTTTGCTTCTGCCGCAGCAGTTAACAGCGCTCGGCACTCTGCGCTGTTGGCCGCCATCGGCTTTTCACAAAGGAGAGGCGAGCCGGCTTTCAGAAACGGTAGCGCCGTCCGCGCGTGCGATCCCGGCGGCGTTAGGATATGCGCGCAGTCGATCTCCCCTGACCCGATGGCCTGTTCAACAGAAGAAAACACCCGCGGGATGCGCCACCTTCCGGCCAGCGCCGCCGAAGCATTTCCGTTCGGATCGAGCACTCCTTGCAGCCGGATCCCGGGCATCGAGTGCAAAACCTCGGCGTGAACGCGCGCAATGTAACCCGCTCCGACAAGCAACAGCCTTCGCATTGTCTAATTCACTCTTGGTTCAGACGCCGCTGTCGGATAAGTCGAACATCCGCCGTGGTGTCCACTTTACAGGACGGCTGAGGGGATCGGCGGAAAGGCGATCCGCGAATAGGCGGGCCTCGGCATCAACTCGGTCCCGCAGGCCAGAATTTTTTACATCTTTACTCGGAACGCAGTTATCCTGATCAATGATGCGGTTGGACCTGCGACCGGGGCGCCGCCCGCACACCCGGTCGGCGCGCTGCGATTGGAGGCGGTAGTGGTCGACCAATTTCAAGCGTTCCTGCTCCTCGGGGTGACGGCCGTGTTTGTGGTCATCGTGCTCCGCGTCCTGCGGGACGATCAAGAGCGGGAACGGCGCCGGTGGCGGCCATGGACCGTGGCGAATCGGCGGCAATCGCCTCCGTGATTCTGACGGCATTGGCCTCCCAGGTATAGTCCCGCGCATCGAGTGCCCGACGGGCCGCGAACCCCAGTCGCTCACGCGATTGCGCGTCGGCGGCAAGCCGCCGGATGGCGCCCCACAAAGCCGCGGGCTCTTCGGGATCAAACAACATCGCGGTCTCGTCGTGGGTTAGGATTTCACGAATGTTGGGTTGGTCGGGAGCGACAATGGCGCGCCCCGCGGCCATGTATTCGAATAATTTCAGCGGCGATGCATAACCGACTGCTCGCGGCTGCAATGCGATGTCGAAGCTGTGGATCAAATCCGGAATGCTCCGGCGTGGCTGAACGCCGATAAATTGAACGCGCCCTTCGACCCCCAACTGTTGCGCCTGCCGTTCGAGAGCGGGCCGTGCAGGTCCGTCCCCAGCGACAATCAAACGGATCGGCGGATCGAGCGGCTGGGCGAGCCCGGCAATGACCCCGTCGAGACCGTGCCAGTCTCGCACGAACCCGATAAAGCCGATGGTAATCGGGGCCCCTGGCCGTGCTTGGTAGGGTGTCGCGGGAAATGACTCCCGGTCGACACCATTCGGGACAACGATGATGCGCTCGCTATCCACGCCGGCGGCGGCGACGATGCCTTTAAGTACCTCGGTCACCACAAAAACTCTGTCCGCAGATCGCCAAACCAAGCCTTCCAGGACCTTGGCCAAACGCCGCAGCTTCAGGCTGCCATAGCGCGCTCGCTCCTCCGCGAGCGAAGAATTGACCTCGAGATAAAAGGGAATGCGGTTCCACCACGCGAGCAATGTTCCGGCAAGAAAGTAAAGATTGTAGCGTTCGTAAATCACATCGGGGTTGAAAGTTTTATAGGCGCGCCGCAATCGCAAATAGGCCAGGATATTGTAATAGATCTCCGCGAGCTCGATCACGGCGCCCGGCAGGATGCGGCGAATGGCAGCGACAGGCGCGCCCTCGCCGCCGAACTTTGCTCTTTCATAGACGCTTGGCCCGGCCATAAATACTTCGACGCCGACATGGCGGAGCGCGTTCACCAGCCCCTCGATATGCACGCTCTGTCCGTCACGCGACTGGACGCGGTGGCTGTAAAGGACCCGCAACAACCGCACCTCCGGCGCTAGTGGATGGAAATTCGGGATATGAGCACTGACGATGATCCGCTCGAAGCGGATACCTTTTGCTTCCGGCAGCCGACCGGCGACAAACGGTCCCAACCCTCTACGCAACAGCGCGCGCCGCTCGCTTTGGAGAACTTGCGCATATCCTCGTGTTCAACCGTGTCGGGCGATGTCGCGCCACGTCCCAGGCGCCGTCGGATCGCTCGCCGCAAAACAACCCTGGTGGTTTGGCTCGTGATCTGGTGCGGTTGGCATGTCGCGTCGGCCCGGACGCTCGAGGTGGGAATTGATCGCCAGCTCGATCGGCCCAGCGCTGCGGCCGCGATCGCCCGCGATGGCGACATGATCGCGATCGAGCCCGGGCGATACCGCGATCGTTCCATCTGGTCGGCCAATCATCTGACAATCATGGGCACGGGGGCCGGCGTGGTCATCACCGGCCCTCCTTGTGACCAGAAGGCCCTGTTCATCACCCCGGGGCGACAACATTACGATCCGCAACGTCACTTTCGCCTTGTCGATGTGCTGAACGGCGGCGCCCTGCTGATACAAGACAATGTCCTGGAGAAAGGCCCCAGATCCGGCAATCCCGGGGCGGCCGTGATGATTGGCGAGGAAGGCGCCATACTACCGACCCCGAGGCTGGTGATAGACCGCAACCATTTTCACGACGATCAGCTCCGTAAGACGATTTTCGTGCACAACTTCACGGCAACTTCGGCGGTCCTGACCCAAAATATCCTTGTGTCGGCGACATTATCCCGCTGGAGGCTCCGGAACGGCGCGCTGAACCGAGGGGCCGTGCGGACAGGCTTCACATCGATCCGCTGACCATGGCATCGGCCGTCGATTGGCGCGGTCAGGCCCAACGGCGTTTCCACTCCTGGAACATCAGCACGGTCCACAGCGCCCACTGCCAGTTGCGGTGGCCGGACTGGTGTTCGAGCCATTTCTGCCGGATCGGTGCGAGGTTGAACAAACCGTCGGCGCGCATCCTG
>JAFAHP010000326.1 GCA_019237175.1 Alphaproteobacteria bacterium | reverse complement strand
GCCCCGCTTCTCGAGATGGCGCAGCTATATTTGAACGGCGCCGATCCGCGCTCGCCGTTGGCGGCGCCGATTTACGCCGATCTCAAGGGTCTCGCGCCGCTGATGATCCAGGTCGGCGCCTGCGAGACCCTGCTCGACGATGCGCTGCGGCTCGCCAAGGTCGCGGGTGCGGCCGACGTCCGGGTCGATCTGCAAATCTGGCCCGAGATGATCCATGTCTGGCATCTCTTTTATCCGGAGCTCAAGGCCGGTTTGCAGGGCATTCAAGCCGGTGGTGGTTTTGTCCGCGCGATGCTGCGCTGAACCGCATTCGAACGCCGCGGTCGAAGAAGCGCGCGCACGAGATCGGGGCCCGATCAGCGGTGCACAACGTCCCAGACGCGCAGTGCGGCGGGGCCGACCAAAACCAGAAACGTAGCGGGCAGAGTGAAAAGGATCATGGGCACCGTCATTAGCGAAGGCAGGCGTCCGGCCCGCTCTTCGAGCGCGGCCAAGGCGTCATTGCGCAATGTCGATGCCATGACCCGCAGCGATCGAACCAGAGGGGTCCCGTATCGCATCGAATGAATGAGTGTCGTTACCACGGTGTTCATGCCGTTGACCGGCACGCGCGCGGCAAGCGCGGTGAGCGCGGCGTCGCGGTCCAGCCGAACGCGTAAATCATCTGCGGTGGCCGCGAACTCGGCAGCGAGCGCGGCTCGGCTAAGGCGCAGCTCGGCCGAAGCCCGGTCGAGTGCGGCCTCGAAAGACAGGCCGGCTTCGGCGCAAATGACAAGGAGGTCCAACGCATCCGGCAGCCCGAGCTCGATCTCTCGCAAGCGGCGGGCCGCAACCTTGCGAAGTGCGAAATTGGGCAGGAGGGCGCCACAAAAGGCCCCCAATCCGGCACAACCCCAATGCAGCAGCGGGCTTGTGCCGACGAGCGCGGCGAAGATCGTCCAGCCCGCCGCCGCCAAGGCTGCCGCGGTCAGCAGCGGAATACCGACAAACAAAGCTATGCCGAGCCCGGCAGAGTTGGGATTTCCGACTATCCGCTGCAATTGTTGCCGCGCCACCGATCCGAGCAGGCCACGGGCGGCAGGCGCGCTCACCGTCGTGAGCCGCTCGGCGTCTTTGAAAGGACGGGGCTGAGATGGCGCGACAGCGACGCGAAGAACAGAAATCCGCCGCGCGATTATGTCGTGATCTCGACGGGGAACCAGTACCAGCACGATCAAAGCCAATGCAAAAAGCGCGGCCGCCGAAGCGACCAGAGCCTGCGGTTCCGAGAACGTCAGCCAGTCTGGCATCAAGCCCTCAGGTTTCGACGCATGATCCAATGCATCGAACCGGCACCACTCACCACGCAAAGGGCGGCCGCGAAGAGCATGAGATTGCCGCGCTGATCGACAAACAAAGCACGAATATATTCCGGGTTGACGATCAGCAGCACGAGCACGATTGCAACCGGCAGGGTGCTCAGCACCAGAGCTGTCGTCCGTACTTCTGCGACCAGCGCCTTGGCCTTAAGTTGTATCGCGCGACGACGACGCATCATTTCAGCCAGGGTTTCGAGCGTATCCGTCAGACCGCCGCCGGTTGCGTGCTGTAGGCTGATGGCTACTGCGAAGAACCGGAATTCCGCAAGCCGCACGCGCGTCGCCATCGTGGTGATCACCTGATCAAGCGGGACACCAATGGCGTATTCTTCGGAAATGGTCGTAAACAAGGGTCCGAGTGGCGGCGGCAGGTCCCTGCTGGCAGCGCGTATGGCACTGCTCACGGCCATGCCTGCGCGGACCATGCGGACCACCATATCGACCGCATCGGGGAATGACGCGATCAACGAACGCTCGCTGCGCCGCCGCTCGATGCTGACCAGCTTGCGAAAAGATACCAGCCAGACCACGATCCCGGCGACAACGCCAACAAACCAGTCGAACCCAAAGAGCTGCAAGGTTCCAGCCAACGCGGCAAGGGCGGCGAGCCCGGCGATCGACGCCCGTTGCGGATTGGTGAATCGCTGTCCCGCATAACCGATACCATCGATCCCCAGAAGATATCTCGGAATGCAGCGCAACCGATTGTCGCCCGCGGCGGCTGTGGCCGTTAGACTTGGCGTGGGCGAGTGCGAGCCAGGCTTTGTCCGCTCAGGCGATAATGCGTCAAGTCGGTGCGCCATCCTCCGTCTGCGGCGTCGCGTGTCGATCCAGGCCCACAGCAAATGACCAAACAGAGCGAAACTGAGCCCGCTCGATGCGCCGATTAACAAATCGACAAATCTCATCAAAAGGGCTCCGGTGGTGTCCCCAGCGCCTCGAGGAAGGACTGTTTTGTTCCGAAATACTCGAGCCGCGTTAAGAAACGGGGCTGCGCTCCGGTTGATGTCATAATTCCATGCAGCGTTCCATCCGAATTCTCGCCGAGATAGTGGTAGGCAAAGAGGGTCGCAGTCGCTATTTGGTCCTCGTCCATGCCGATGACCTCGGTTACCTCGGTGACCCGGCGCACCCCGTCGCGCATGCGTTCAATCTGAACAACCAGATCGAGCGCGCTCGCCACTTGCCCCCGCACAGCGCGGCTCGGAAGATTGACATCGGCCATGAAGACCATGTTTTCGATGCGAGAGAGCGCGTCGCGCGAGGAGTTTGCATGGATGGTCGACATCGAGCCGTTGTGCCCCGTGTTCATGGCCTGCAGCATGTCGAAGGCCTCGGAACCCCGCACCTCCCCGACGATGATCCGGTCGGGTCGCATTCTGAGGGCATTGCGTACAAGATCGCGCTGAGTGATCTGGCCGTAGCCCTCGATGTTTGAAGGGCGCGTCTCCAGCGGTAGCACGTGCGGCTGTTGCAGCTGCAATTCCGCGGTATCCTCGATCGTCACGATGCGTTCGCCTGGATCGATCAGCTGCGACATCGCGTTCAAGAGGGTAGTTTTACCCGAGCCGGTTCCCCCGGAGATAACGAGGTTCAGGCGGCTGCGCGCGGCAATCTGCAATACCCTCGCGACCGCCGCAGAGACGCTCCGATATTCGATCAGACGACTGAAATCGAATAGCTCTTTGGCGAATTTTCGAATGGAGATGCAGGTGCCCTTGAGGCTGAGCGGGGCCGTGATGCAGTTGACCCGGCTGCCATCGTGCAACCGCGCATCAAGCATCGGGCTCGCTTCATCAATCCGCCGGCCGATCGACGAAGCAATGCGATGGGCGACGTGCAGAACATGGTCGTCGCTGCGGAATTGTGCGTGGGTCAGCTCCAACTTGCCGCGCCGTTCGACGTAAATCTGCCGCGGCCCATTGATCAGGATATCCGAGACGCTGTCATCATGCAGAAACGGCTCGACCGGGCCGAGTCCGACCATGTCATTGATAAGTTCGATGGCAAGAGCGTGCTGCTCTTGTTGGTTCAATAGCAGATGGCGTTCGTCGGCGATGGTGCCTACCAGCGCGTTGATGCTCGCCAATAGATCCGGCATTGCCGTTCGCACCGCGATCGAAGGATCGATGCGTGCCAGCAACCCCTCCCGGATCACATCTTTTATTGCAGCGCCGTGCGGCGGTAGTGCGGAATCTAGCGATGCCGCAGAGTCGGCGCTGGCACTTTCACCGCCCTTCGTTCCAGTGGTCGAGTTCCGGTCCGGCGCCGCATCGGGATGCCAGCCGAAGGTTCCGCTCATCGTCTGAAGACCCGCCGGAACAGCGAGCCATTTGCCGCCAAACCTTCGCCGGGGAAGCGCCTGAAAAGAGTAGTGAGCCCGTAACGCAACCCCTCGCTCTTGGCGATTGCCGGCTGCCCGAGACTGGCGGCTTGGGCAATTTGCGATTGGTAAGGAACGATGATGTCCGGCTTTTGGCCGAGAGCGTTTTCGAATTCCGCATCGGTGAGCGTCCCGGCCGCGTGTGCCTTGTTGAGCAGAAGCAACACAGAACCGCCGGATCCCGCCGGTGCAGTTTCGATTTGTTTTTTCCATCGCAATGCATCGCGCGCCGAAGCGAGCGTTTCATCGCTGACCAGAACCAGGGTGGCGGGTAGGTTGAGAAGTCGGTTGAACCGGTTTGCCGTCCAGAATGGCAGATCCACGACCACATAGCGATAACGCGCCTGCAGCTTTGATGTGAGGGCGAGCACCGCGTCTTCTTCGGGCATTGCCGCCTCGCCGAAAGGCTCGAGGGAGGCCAACAGATCGAGCCGATCGGTTAATCGGGTGACCGCGCGTTCAATCAGCAAATTATCAACACGATCCGGGTTTTTCAGCGCTTCCGAGAGCGACCCGCTCGGTTTGGTGTCGAGATGCATCGCTGCATCGCCAGCTTGCAAATCGAGGTCGAGCAAGATGACACGGCGTTTCATTACCTCGGCCAGATGCCAGGCGGTATTGACGGCGATTGTCGTCGTGCCGACACCCCCACGCGCGCCAAAGACGATGATCAAACGGCCGGCCCGAGGCGAGCTGACTTCCGCGGTTCTGGCGAAAACCGGATCGCATGCATGGGCAAGCAGATCGAACGCCAAGGGCTTGTAGAAGTATTCCGATACCCCAAGCTCCTTCAAACCGCGATAGACGGCGACATCATTGCGATCGCCGACGGCGATCACGCGCGTCCGCGGATCGCAGTATTCGGTCAACCGACACAATTCGCCGACCGGATCATCGTTTTCCGAAAGGTCGACGATCAGCAGGCGCGGCGATCGCTCCCTGCCGAGGAAGTCGACTGCGTCGTCAACACCCCCGCGCAGCAGCCGTGCATCCACGACCCCTCGTTCGCTCAGATAGCCTTTGACCGTATTCTCCGAATCCCTGTCGCGCAGAATTGCAAGCACTTCTGGTCCAGTTTCGGCGGAATTCGTCGTTCCGATTCTCACGCCAACAGCCCTGGCATCCCTGAGGGCTCATAATCGGGGATCGCTGTTAAAGTTGTGTTAGCGTTGTGGTTTGCCTCTCCGAACGTCCTGAACTGCTCGCTTTCGGTTGGGCGCCGTTCCTCGAGCCGATCCCTTTGGTCGGGAGACGCAAGGCTGGTGCGCCGGAGGTGGATCTGATACTGCGGCCTGCCGCTTAGGAAGCGGTTGCTCTGCCGCTGAGCGGCCAGGGCGAACCGATCACAGACATCCTGTTCCAGCGCCAAGCCAAGCCGTCCGCATGAGGGTCGCACACAGCCGCCCGCCGACCCGGCGGCTGGGAGTCCCGTCTCCGCCGCGGTCAGGGTGGGCGAGCGACCGCCCTGATCGTGGCCGGCCGAGCGGCGCTCTCCCGATCGACGCCGGCATGCGCCACACC
>JAFAHP010000122.1 GCA_019237175.1 Alphaproteobacteria bacterium | reverse complement strand
CGACGGTGCGAGGTCTTCATCGATGCGCTCCTCCTCTTCTTTGCGCCGCCCGGGACAAGCGCGCGACTTCGTTGAAGACGGATTGAGCTACCCGGGATACCCGGCGCGGCTAAGGGCGTTGTAGACGCGCCACCCGTGCAGCATGACGCTAGCTCTGCTTGGCTTTGGACAGATGGTGTGAATGTGTCAAGTTTTACGGGGTCAGGGCGAGTTCGGCGATGGCGGTGGTGATGTGGGCGTCGAGGCGTGCGAAGGCCCGGGTGAGCGGGGTCGGTAGGGTGGGGTGTGCGGGGACGACGGCGGCGAGGCCTGGGCGGAGCAGGCGGTTGTAGGTGCGGCTGAAGAAGAGAGCGGCACGGAACCCGGTTTGGGTGACGCGATAGGAGTAGGAATTTGGTAGGCGTTCGATCATGCCGTGCAAGCGCAGGCGGCGGAGCTGGTAGGTCATGGCGCCGGGTCCGAGGGTTTGCGGATCGCAGCCGGAGAGTTCGGCGAGATAGGGGCGCAGGTTGGCTCGGCGAAAGCCGGCTGGCAGTAGGCGGAAGAGGATCAGGGCGTGCCACAGGGGGTGGATGCGCGGATCGGCAAAGCGCAGTCCGGAGGCGCGTTGGCCGGCCTGCTCGACGGGGCCGTTGATGCGGCGAAAGACATCCTCGGCGAGGATGCAATCAAAACTAAGGCGTTCGACTTTGAGCAGTCGGCGATTGGCGGCGAATCCGATATCGCGCAATTTGGGCAGGTTGTGCAGGCGTTTGCCGACGCCGAAGTCGTAGGTGTTGTTGATCGTGGTCTCGGTGCGCAGCGCGCGCTGCTCCTTGTGATACTGCTTGATGCGCGTGTTTTTGTAGTAGACGTGGAGCGAGGGGGTGACGCCTTGGGTGAGGATGCGGGTTCGCGTCCGTCCCGGGGTTCTGCGGGTGATGCGGCGATCGAAGATCAGCTGGACTTGCTCGGGGCGACCGAGATCGAGGTTCTCGCGGATGACCTGCTCGAAGAAGATGCGGCCGTGCACCGGGCGATCGAGTACCTGGGTCAGGGAAAACTCGGCTTGCAGGATCGAGATGTCGTACCGGTAGCCCGCGCGTAGATCCGCGGTGGTGAAGGGGTGCGGCAGGCGGCGCAACCACTTGCGCAGCAGAGTGTCGATCTTCTCGGCGGAGAGTTCGTCGCAAATCCGTTGCAGCCGGGCGGGATCGGCACAGCTGAGGACGCCGTTGTCGAGAGCCTGGTAGGCGATCGCGTTCTGGGCCAGTTGACACTTGGCGTATTCATGGCCGTTGAGGCACAGTTTTGCATTGTATGGGAAGTAGCTGCAGAACTTGAGAAAGAAGGGACCAAAATCGCGATCGACGGCATAGATGTAGTATTGGTTGACCATCGCCGTCGACTTGACGATCCACGGATAAGCGCGGCCGCTGCCGGGGCTGCGCCGCTTCAGGGTGCGGAACACCGAGGCCCGCTCCTGGGCTTTGCCGATGAAGACGACGCCTTCCTCGGCCGTAAAGCGGCGCAGATGCTCGGCCATCACGTCGTCTTTGCGCTGGCCCTTGGCAAACGTGACGACGGGCAGCCGATGACGGGCGGCAAAACGCTCCAGTTCGGCGACGAACCCGCGGCTGATCGGAGCCATCAGCGCCGAGGAGGCCAACGGCTGCCCACGGTGTTTGCGAAAGAAGTTCGCCGCCCCGAAAGCGCACTGCAACTGCGGGACATAAACGTTCAGATACATCCGGTCGATCGCCTCGACCGTCAGCCGCACATGATCGGCGACAATCGCCGCAACACTCTGTGCTATCATTTTGTCGGCTCCGGTCGTTCGGTTTTGCCCCGTCAGGGGCGCCTAGACCGTTGATCGGTCCTCTTGAGACTGGTCTTGTACCAGAGCTCGTCACGAACCGGCGATCGGAGCCAACGCCGCCACATGCCTCGTCGGTCTGAGGCGAAGCCTCGTTAGGTGTTCATGGCATCGAAGAACTCGGCGTTGGTCTTCGATTCCTTGAGTTTGTTGATCAAGAATTCGAGACCATCAATGGTGCCCATCGGCGTCAGCACGCGCCGCAACACCCACATCATCGACAACACGCCGCGGTCGACCAGTAGCTCTTCCTTGCGGGTGCCGGATTTGGTTATGTCGATCGACGGGAAGGTACGCTTATGGGCAACCTTGCGATCGAGAATGATTTCCGAATTGCCGGTGCCTTTGAACTCTTCAAAGATCACCTCGTCCATGCGCGAGCCGGTGTCGATCAGCGCGGTGGCGATGATCGTCAGCGAGCCGCCCTCCTCGATGTTGCGCGCGGCACCAAAAAAGCGCTTTGGCCGCTGTAATGCATTCGCATCGACACCACCGGTCAGCACTTTGCCGGAAGACGGCACGACCGTGTTATAGGCGCGCGCCAACCGAGTGATCGAATCGAGCAGGATGACGACGTCGCGCTTGTGCTCAACGAGCCGCTTGGCTTTTTCGATGACCATTTCGGCGATCTGCACGTGACGCTGCGCCGGCTCGTCGAAAGTCGAGCTGATGACCTCGCCGCGGACCGAGCGGGCCATATCGGTCACCTCCTCCGGTCGCTCATCGATCAACAAGACAATCAGATAAACCTCGGGATGGTTCGCCATGATCGCGTGTGCAATGTTCTGCAGCATCACCGTCTTGCCGGCGCGCGGAGGCGAAACGATCAGCGCCCGTTGGCCCTTGCCCAGAGGCGTGATCAGGTCGATGACCCGGGTCGTCAGATCCCGCCGGGTCGGGTCGTCAAACTCAAGCTCCAGTTTTTCCTCGGGGTAAAGCGGGGTCAGGTTGTCGAAATTGATGCGCTGGCGCAGCCGCTCCGGTTCCTCAAAATTGATCCCGCTGACCTTCAACAAGGCGAAGTAACGCTCGCCGTCGCGCGGTGAGCGAATCTCGCCCTCTACCGTGTCACCGGTGCGAAGCCCGAAGCGCCGGACCTGGCTAGGGCTGACATAGATATCGTCAGGTCCTGGTAGATAATTAGCTTCCGGCGAGCGCAAGAATCCGAAGCCATCCGGCAAAACCTCGAGCACGCCGTCGCCATAAATCGGGACATCGTTCTCGGCAAGTTGCTTGAGAATGGCAAACAACATATCCTGCTTGCGCAGTGAAGATGCATTTTCTATTTCAAGCTCTTCGGCAAATGCCAAAAGCTCGGCGGGGGATTTGCGCTTGAGTTCCTGGAGGTTCATGGGAAGTCGCGAGAGGTGGGAGGCGGGGCTCGCCCGTCCAAACGAAATCCTGCTTTAAAACACTTCGCAGGGCCAAAGGTTCAAGCGAGGGGGGACGGGGAGTAACGGGAGGAAACGGCCTCCAATTAGGCGTTTCCCCTCAGCCAAAGAAGATGGGCAAGTCAAACCGGATATCAAGCCCCCGGCAACCCTCTAAATACACAGCTGTCGATCAAAATGGCTTTACCACGACGAGTATGACAATCGCGATCAGCACAATCGTCGGCAGTTCGTTGGCAATTCGAAAAAAGCGCGGCGAATGCCGGTTGTGGTCGTCGGCAAATGCGCGCCGCCACCAGGCCAACTGATGATGATAGGCGACCAACCCCGTGACGAGACCGAGTTTGGCCCAGATCCAGCCCCTGTGCCAGTCGACGATCCCAGGCGTGGCAGCGATCAGTGCACCAAACAGCAGTGTCGCAATCATCGCTGGGCTCATTATCCCGCGCTGCAGACGCCGCTCCATGATTTTGAAGGTCTCGGACTGACCTGAACCAATTGGCGTCATCGCGTGATAGACAAACAGCCTCGGCAAGTAGAGCAAACCCGCCATCCAAGCGATTACCGCAAGGATGTGCGCCGCCTTGATCCAGGGATAAACAGCGGCAAGCCAGCGGCTCACACCGCCTGCCCCTCATCGGCGCAGACACCTCCAGCGAGTGCCGGACATGTCTGCGGTACGGCGCGAACGACGGCCTGCGCAAGCTCGTCAATGAAAGCCCGCTCGACGCCGACCGTCGCAACCCGAAAATAGGCCGGCACGCCGGCCTTTTCAGCGATTTCCCGGTAATCGATATCGAGCTCGACCAGAGTCTCCGAGTGCTCGGAAACAAACGAGATCGGGACCATGACCACCGGAACCCCGTCTCTCCCGGCGCGGCGAACTTCGCCATCGGTCGCCGGCCCGATCCATTCGAGCGGTCCCACACGACTCTGATAACAAACCTGCCAATCGAGCCCGGGGCGGGCCAACGCGGCGACGATCGCCCGCGCTGTCAACCCGACCTGGTTGCGATACGGGTCGCCCGTCTCGGCGATTTTCTTGGGCAGCCCGTGCGCCGTCAGCAACAGCCGTGGCGGCTTCGCGAATTCTGATGCGCGCTCGAGCGCTGGACGAGCAAGGCCCACTACCGCTTCGATAAACCCGTTCGCGTCGGGGTAGCAGCAAACCACCCGCGTCGGGCGATCAATTCCGAGATCCGCCGCCGCCCGGCGCCAAGCCGCAAGCGATGATGACGTCGTCGTTGTCGACAATTGCGGATAAAGCGGCAGGCATACGATTTCCTCGGGCTGCCAGGCGGCAACCGCCTTCGCTGCCTCGCCGCTTGTCGGATGCCAATAGCGCATCGCGATAAAGGAGCGATAGTCCGGACCGAGCGCCCTCTCAAGCGCTTCCGCCTGGGCCCTGGTATTCACGAGCAGCGGCGATGCGCCGCCAAGCCTGCTATAAATTTTCCGAGCGGTCCGGGCGCGGGCATGCGCGATCAGCCGCGCCAGCGGCATTCTCAGTGCCCAAGGCAGCCGAATAATTGCCGGGTCGCTGAATAAGTTGATCAAAAACGGCTCGACGGCTGCAAGCGAGTCCGGCCCGCCCAGATTCATCAACACGACCGCAATGCGCGCCATCTCAGGCGGAAAGCGAGCTGTTGAGCAGACGCCCGAGGGCGGCGACATTCTCAGGCGGCGTTTCGGGCAGAACGCCGTGACCGAGATTGAACACCCAGCGCATCCCCGCGAATGAATGACAGAGTTGGCCAACGGCCCTTGCCAGACTATCACCGCCGGTCAGCAGCAGCACCGGATCGAGGTTGCCCTGCAATGCGACGTGCGAGCCGAGCTTTCTGCAGGCAAAGTCTGCCGGAAGGGTAGTATCGAGCGAGACCGCAGCAACGCAGGTTTCATTGACATAGCGTTCGTACAACACCCCGGCACCGCGCGGAAAGCCGATTACCGGACAGTCGGGATGCCGTCTTTTTATTTCCGAGACGATGCGCGCCGTTGGTTCGATCACCCAGCGCGCGAACTCCCTGTCAGGCAAAACCCCGGCCCAGCTGTCGAACAGTTGCACGACTTCGGCGCCCGCGGCGATCTGTGCTGCGAGGAATTCGGTTGTCGCCTCGGTCAGCAGGTCGATCAATTCACCGAAGCCTCTCGGGTCGCGATAGGCCCAGCCTTTGACCCGCCGGAAATCCCGGCTGCCGCCGCCTTCGACCATATAGGTCGCTACCGTCCACGGCGCGCCGGCAAATCCGATGAGAGCGGTCCGTGCACCGAGCGCTGCGCGCACCTGCCGTACCGTCTCAAGCACCGCTTCGAGCCGAGGCAAGGCGGGCGTCGATGCCAGCCGAGCGACGCCGTGGCGGTCCGAAACCGGATCTAATACCGGACCTTCGCCCTCACGGAAATCGAGCGCTTGGCCCAAGGCGTAGGGCAGCAGCAGAATGTCAGAAAATAAGATCGCGGCATCCATGCCGAAGCGGCGCACCGGCTGCAGCGTCAGCTCGCTTGCAAGAGCCGGGTTCAGACACAGCTCGACGAAACTCCTCACCCTACCGCGGACCGCGCGATATTCGGGCAGATACCGGCCGGCTTGGCGCATCAGCCACCACGGCGGCGGCACCACTATCTCGCCAGCCAATGCACGCAAGAGCGGTTTGGTAGCGGTGCCCACACTCACAACGCTGCTCCTCTTCTTCCTATATAATCTCTTTAGTAGTGGAAGTTGATGAAACTGGGGATGTCGGGGATTAAATATGATCCTCCGGTTACTTCTGAGCTTACCAGGCTCTCGCCAGGTCAAACCTGGCGGATTTCGAAAGTGGGCCAAAGCAGTGAATATGTGCGCTAACCCGATGAAATTCAGCAATGATACCTAGGCTGAAAGAAGGGGATATGTTGTCTTGA
>JAFAHP010000737.1 GCA_019237175.1 Alphaproteobacteria bacterium | reverse complement strand
TCGAAACGCCGGCTCGGTTCGTTCTCGCCATCAATCTCGCAACCGCCAAAAAAATCGGCCTGACGATCCCGCCCTCGCTGCTGGCGCTTGCCGACGACATCATCGAATGACGGGAAACACCGCTTCGTGCTCGCCCATAACGAAGCTGCAATCGCGCTGGCCGAGGGCGTGGGCAAGGCCATGAATCGGCGCTTCCGGGTGGGCCTCGCGGTCAAACTGGCGCTCGCCTTTATCGGGCTGATCAGCCTGGTGCTGGTGGTCAGCGGTGCGCTCGACATGTGGCTCGATTATCGTGAGGCCGAGAAGACTGCGGTGCAAATCCAACAAGAAAAAGCGCGCGACGCCGCCGGGCAAATCGCGGAATTTGTCAAGGACATCGAGCAGCAGCTTGGTTGGACGACGCCGCGGCAATGGGATGCGCTCCCGCTCGAACAGCGCCGATATGATTTCATCCGCCTGTTGCGCGAAGTGCCGGCCATTTCCGAGATTGCCGAAATCGACAGTTCGGGCAAGGAACAGCTCAAACTGTCCCGCACGGCTCCCGATGCGGTCGCCAGCGGCGCCGATTTTTCTGCCGATCCGCGTGTTGTCGAGGCCGAAACCAATGGCGTGTGGTTCAGCCCAGTCTATTTCCGCAATCAATCCGAACCCTATATGACGATCGCGGTGGCGCACGCCGGACATCGTTCCGGCGTGACCGCAGCCGAAGTCAACCTCAAATTCATTTGGGATCTGGTCACCGCCATGCAGGTCGGCCGCGGCGGCTCCGCTTACATTGTCGACCGCCGCGGCCGGCTGATCGCCGACCCCGACCTCAGCCTCGTCTTGCGCCAGACAAATTGGACACATATGCCACAAGTCGCGACCGCGCTGGCGCAACTGCAGTCCGGCACGCCGAGAGAAGGCGCGTTCACCGCCAAAGGCCCGAACGGGGTGGTCTCGTTGACCGCCTTTCATGCGGTGCCGAGGCTCGATTGGATCGTCTTTGTCAAGCTGCCGCTCGCCGAGGCATTGGCGCCGGTCTACGCCGCGATTTATCGCATGGCGGCGCTGCTGGCGGCGGGTTTGCTGCTGGCGGCGGCGGCGGGCGTCGCGTTGGCGCGGCGCATGGTGGTGCCAATCCGCCGGTTGCAGGACGGCGCCGACCGGCTGGGCTCGGGTGAACACGGCGAGCCCATCGACATCCACACCGGCGACGAGATCGAGATACTGGCCGACCGCTTCAACCAGATGGCGGCCAAGGTCCGGGAATCGTACGAAACCCTCGAAGCCAAAGTCGAAGCGCGCACCGAGGCGCTGCGAACCAGCGAGCACACGGCGCGTGAAGCTCGATTGGCTGCCGAAGCGGCGCTTGCCGATCTGCGCCAGGCGCAGGATCGGCTGGTCGAAAGCCAAAAGCTCGCGGCTCTCGGCCAGCTGACCGCGGGGATTGCGCATGAGATCAAGAACCCGCTCAATTTCGTCAACAATTTTGCCGAGCTATCGGGCGAACTTATCGACGAGCTGCAAAGTTTGTTGGCGGCCAAAAGTACGTCTCTGCCGGACGAGGCGCGGGCCGAGATCGAAGACTTGACCCAGACCTTGAGTGGCAACCTCGCCAGAATTGTCGAGCACGGCAGACGCGCTGACAGCATCGTCAAGAACATGCTGATGCATTCGCGCGCCGAGGGCGGGGAGCGCCGCGCCACCAATCTGAATGCGCTTGTCGAAGAGGCGCTGAACCTCGCCTATCACGGTGCCCGCGCCGAGCATCCCGATTTTAACATCGCATTGGAACGAGATCTCGATCCGGCTGTTGGCGCGCTCGACCTCTATCCGCAGGAGTTGACCCGGGTTCTCTTAAACCTGTTCTCGAACGGAATTTACGCAATGCGTGAGCGGCAGCGCACGACCCGCGAACGGGATTACGCGCCGCAATTGGCGGTCGCGACCCGCGCGACGGGCGATCGTGTCGAAATCCGGGTACGCGACAACGGCACCGGCATCCCGGAAGCGGTGCGGGCAAAGATCTTCGATCCCTTCTTCACGACAAAGCCGGCGGGTGAAGGGACCGGGCTCGGGTTGTCGCTGAGCCACGATATCATCGTCAAACAACACGGTGGCAGCCTTGGTGTCGCGACCGAACCGGGCCGCTCCACCGAATTTATCGTGACCCTGCCGCGCACAAAGGCGACGGTCGATGCGGGCGGAGGAGGACAGGGATGACCGCAACCATTCTTGTGGTCGATGACGAGCCCGATCTCGAGGCGTTGGTCCAGCAGCGATTCCGCCGGCAAATCCGCGACGGCGAATTCGGCTTTCGCTTTGCCCATGACGGGCTCGAGGCGCTCGACATGATCGCCAACGGCGACGACGTCGACATGGTGTTGAGCGACATCAACATGCCGCGCATGGACGGGCTGACCCTGCTGCAAAAGATTCAGGAGGCCGACGATCCGCTGTCGACGGTCATCGTCTCGGCTTATGGCGACTTGGCCAACATCCGTACCGCGATGAACCGCGGGGCGTTCGACTTTCTGACTAAACCGATCGATTTCGCCGATCTCGAAACCACGATCAGGAAAACCCTCGCTCATATCGGGCGGATGCGCGAAGCGCGGCGTCGTCAGGCCGAGGCCGAGCGGGCGCAGGCGCTGCTGTCGCGCTATTTCTCGCCGAACCTTGCCGAGCGGCTGGCGACCGATCCGGAAGCGGTCGATCTCAGCGGTCAACGGCGCGACATCACTTCCTTATTTTCCGACATCGCGGAATTCACGACGACGATCGAGGTTCTCGACCTCGAAGTCATCGCCCCGCTGTTGAACGATTATCTCGAGGGCATGACCGACATCGTTTTCGCCCATGGCGGTACCGTCGTAAAGATCGTCGGCGATGCACTGCACGTTGTCTTTGGCGCGCCGGCAGATCAGCCCGACCACGCAGCGCGTGCGGTGGCTTGCGCGCTCGAGCTCGATGGCTATGCGCAAGCACATCAGGCGAGCTGGCGTGAACGCGGCGTCGTACTCGGCATCACGCGGCTCGGTCTCGAAGCGGGGCCCGCGATCGTCGGCAATTTCGGCGGCGGCAAGTTTTTCGAATACAGTGCCTACGGAGACGTCGTAAACACGGCAGCGCGGCTCGAAGCCGCCAACAAGCAGCTCGGCACCCGCATCTGCGTCGGCGAGAGTGTTGCAAGCCGTGTCGCCGGGTTCAAAGGGCGCCCGGTGGGCGATCTTGTGTTGCGCGGCCGCAAAGAGCCGCTGCGCGCGTTCGAGCCGCTGCCGCCGGAAATTTTCGAAGCGTCCGCGACCGGCGCGTATCTCGAAGCCTTTGCCAAGCTCGAAGCCGAGGACCCTACGGCGGTACCGGCCTTTGCAGCACTTCTCGGCCTGCACAGCGAGGATCAGCTTGTGGGCTTCCATTTGCGCCGGCTCTTGAACGGCGCCGCCGGGGTCACGATCGTCCTCGATTAATTCCGCCGCTACGGCGGCGCGCTCCAAGGGTTATAGTCGGGGGTATGTCCCAAGGGAGCGCGGATCATGAAAATCGTCGTCTTTGGCCCGTTCAAACGCACCGGCGCGCTGCGTAACGGCGAGGTTGTCGACCTCTCTTATGCCTACGCCAAATATCTCCGCGAACGCACCGACGAACCTTGTCCGCTGGAGATGGCGGATGCCGTCGTCCCAGCGAACCTCGCCCGGCTGATCGACGGCGGCGAGCGCGCGCTCGATGGGGGGCAGAAAGCGCTCGATTATCTGTTTGGGGAGGCACAGGACAGGTTGGGCCCGCGCGGCGAGCGGCTCGTTTTTGCGTTGTCCGAGGTGCGCTTGCATGCGCCGCGGCCGGAGGGTGCCCGCATCGCCTGCGCCGGCGGCAATTTTGCCGATCACGCTGCCGCGATGGCGGTAAAGATGCGCGGCCGCGCATATGAGGGCGATGCCCACCAGGAAATCCGCAATACCGGGTTCTGGGGATTTTGGAAACTCGGGCGCGAGATTGTCGGCCCGGACGGCGCCTTGGTTTATCCCGAGCGCTGCAACCGGCTCGATTATGAGGGCGAAATCGCGATTATCCTGGGCAAGAAAGGCGCCGATTTGCGGCCTTCGCAGCTCGGCGACTATGTCTGGGGTATCACGATCCTCGCCGATTGGAGCATTCGCGCGCCGCGAGAGGCGCCGGGGGGCCCGCTCAATTTCGCATTTCCGAAAAACTTTGACACATCGTGCTCGATGGGCCCGTGCGTCGTGGTCGGCGAGGCCGATCCGGCCGATATCGATTTGGAAACGTTTGTCAACGGCGAGAGGCGCCAGCGGTTCAATACCCACGACATGGTGTTTTCATTCGGCGAGTACCTCGAACATCTGTCACGCGACTTCACACTCTACCCGGGAGATGTGATCAGTGGCGGCACTGCAGCCGGCACCGCGGCCGATTCAAGTGAGCTCTTGCCCGACGGCAGCTCCGCGCCGGAGCGGTTTTTGAAGCCCGGCGATCTGGTAGAGATGCAATCGCCCGCTATTGGTTTGCTGCGCACACATGTTGTCGCAAAGAAATGAAGGACAACTTAGACCGTGAGGGCTGCTCACAAAAAACAGACAAAAAGGGCAAATATAACGCCTTGTAACCAAGTCTCCCCATCCGCGTGACATCCCGGCGGAGTAGATTGTAATCTAATTGCGTATCGAACCTGAATCGTCGCCCCCGAGCAAGCGGGGCCCAGAGCCTGCCCCTGGCATGAACCGGGGGCAAGCCGCTGAAATCCCAACCCCCGGGCGCCCACCGGCCAGGTCGTCAAGATCGGCAGCCCGGTCTGCATCTTGTTCGTCGGCGGCTGATAATTCCCCTCACACAAGTTTTTGAACGGGCCGCCTCGCATTCCGCCCGGAGGACAAGAGCGCTCGTCGAGGGCAGGTTCGCGAGACCGGAAAATCAGAAACCGCCGAACGGCCCACGGAGAAGCCAAACGATCAATAGGACGATAAGGATAACGCCGAGTATCCCGCCGAGGCTATAATGAGGGCCCCGGCTGTAGTAGCCGCGACGATAA
>JAFAHP010000736.1 GCA_019237175.1 Alphaproteobacteria bacterium | reverse complement strand
AACAGGCCGGCCGGGACAAACACCAGCACCAGGACCAGGATCGAGAAGATGATCACGTCGGTCCAGCGCACCGCGATCAGCTGACCGCCCAGGGTTTCGATCAGCCCGATCAGCAACCCGCCGACCATCGCGCCCGGAATGCTGCCGATGCCGCCGAGAACGGCGGCGGTAAAGGCACGCAACCCGGCCGTGTAGCCGATGATAAAGCTTGTGTAATTATAATATAGGCCAAAGATCAGCGCCGCGGCACCCGCCAGCGCCGAGCCCAGGAAAAACGCGGTGACGATGACGCGATCGACATTGACCCCCATCATGCGCGCGGCCTCGGCATCCTGAGCGGTCGCGCGCATGGCCTTGCCGAGGCGGGTGCGGTTGACGAACAGATGCAATCCGGTCATCAGCACCAAAGCGACGGCCCAGATCAAAAGCTCCTTCAGCTCGACCACCACCTGGCCCAATTGCCAGCGCACCACCGGAAGCGGGTTGGGGTAGTTCTCCGACGCCGCGCCGACGGTCAACAGGATGATGTTGAACAGGATATAGGACACGCCAATCGTCGTGATCATCGCGGCCGTACCGCGCACGCCGCGCAGCGGACGCAGCGACAGGCGCTCGATGGCGACGCCGATGATGCCGGCGGCCGCCATCGTGACGATAAACGCAAAACCGAGCGCCCCGGCCAACGCCAGCCCGCTCAGAATCCGGGTTTGTCCGGAAATCCCGAGCAATTGCAGCGCCCACATGCCGATAAACGAGGCCACCATAAAAACGTTGAAGTGGGCAAAGTTGATCAGCTCAAGAATGCCGTAGACGAGCGTGAAGCCGAGCGCCAGCAACGCGTACATCGCGCCCAAACTCAGCCCGTTGACGACTTGCTGCAGCAGTACCCCGTATTCGGTCATGGGCAGCTTGGGATGCGATCGGCGGCGCAGTTATCGTCATGGCCGGATTTGTTCCGGCCATCCACGAGCCGTCGCCAAAGGCGAAAAACGCCGTGGATCACCGGGATCAGGCCGGTGATGACGAGCAAAGGCAGGGGCATCGGAGTTAATCCGCAATCGACTTCTTCGAAGGGGTAACCGCAGTCACGAGCTCGCCGGCGCCACCCCCATGTACTTGTATTGGTGGATCATGTCATCGAGCGGGTATTTGTCGTTGCGAGCAATCTGAAACACGCTGATCACCCGGTTCGCGATGTCGCCATTGGCGTCAAAGCTGACTTCGCCCTGCAAGGTTTTGACATGCGAGTTCTGGATCGCGTCGCGCACCGCCTCGCGCGTCACATCCTTGCCCGAGGCGGCGACCCGCTTGATCGCGTCGAGAATGACGAGCGCTGCGTCGTAGGCGGTGATCGAGTAATTGTTGGGTTGCTGATTGTATTTCTTCGCGAAACGCTCGATCATCGGCGCTGCATCGGGGTTTTCGAGCACGTTGGGCGCGGCGATCGTCGCGTACCACCCCTCGACCGCCGGAAAGCCCGCTCCCTTCAAGACCTCGGCAGAGTACATCCCGTCGCCACCGGCTTTGACCACGTTAGGAATGATGTCGTAGGATTGCTTGACCACCTTCACTCCGGCCTGTGCTACGCCGCCATAGTAAATCGCTTGGGGATTGAGCTGTTTGATCTTGGTGAGCGTCGTCGCGTAGTCGGACTCCTTGGGGTTGAGTTGGTCGTGTCCGAGTACATTGATGCCGCGCTTTTTGGCCTGCCCCTCGAATGCGTTGGCGATGCCAACGCCATAGGCGCCGCTGTCGTCCAACACATAGACTGATTTGACCTTCAGCGTATCGGCCATGAAATTCGCCATATTCGGGCCTTGAAAGGCATCGGTCGTAACAGTGCGGAAGTAGATCGCCTTGCCGGCTGGCCGGTATTGCGCGGCAAATTTCGGATCGGTGATGTCGGGGTTGGTCGAAGACGGTGTGACTGTAGCCAGGCCACCCGCACTCAAAATAGGCGACATCGCCTTGCCAGAGCCGCTCATCTGGGGCCCGATCGCGGCAACGACCGCATCGTTGGCGACCATCTTGCGCGCATTGGTCGCGGCCTGCGCCGGGTCGTATTGGCCGGCGGTTGCGGTACCGTCGTCGAGCTGCAGCACCTCGATCTTGTAGCCGCCGGCCCCGCCGGCCGCGTTGGCTTCGTCGATCGCCAGCGTCGCGCCGTCTTTGATCAGCTCCGCATCGTGCGCATCCGCACCGGTAAACGGCAGATTGATCCCAATCGTCAGGGATTTGTCGGCGGCGAGAACCCGCCTGCCGCCGGCCAAGGCGCCGACCAGGGCGGTGCTGGACAGGCTGATGATGATGGAACGGCGCGACAGCATCTGCGACCTCCCCCGTGTTGAGGCTTCTGCGGTGATCTGAGCAAGTGTCGTGCCGATTTCTCGGCGCGACGACGCGGCCGAGAAATTACACGATCTTGCGATGCGGTTCAGCTTTCTCTTTTGCTGCGGATCCGCAACCGGCGGACGATGCGTGCCGTCGGCCGGACGGAGTCAGGCCGCCGGCACCCGGCGGCATTACCGGCCTCCCCGCCTATATCTGGATTGGTCTCGCTCAGCTCGTAGACACCAGGTAGAGTAGAACGCGCCGGTCACCGCAAAGAGGAGCGCCATGCCCGAGGCACAGAAAGGACAGCAAGCGCCGCCGCGCTTTGACGAGCTGATGGCCCGGGCCGAGGCGCTGGTTCCAGTGCTGCGCGAGCGCGCCGCGCGGGCCGAGGAACTGCGTCAGATGCCCGACGAGACAATTGTCGACCTGCATTCGAGCGGCCTCTTTCGCATGCTGCAGCCGGCCCGCGTCGGGGGCAGCGAACTGCCGTTCCGCGGGTTGTTCGAATTGACTGCGGTGATCGGCCAGGGTTGCGGCTCGACCTCCTGGGTGCTGGCCAACCTCGCCGCCCATCATTGGCTCTTGGGCATGTGGCATCCCGAGGCTCAAGAGGAAATCTGGGGCGAATCGCCCGACAGTCTGATCAGCTCGGCGCTGATCTTCGCGCGCGGCCGAGCTTCCCGCGTGCCGGGCGGTTACCGCTTGAACGGCCGCTGGCCGTTTTCGAGCGGGATCGACGCCTCGACCTGGAACATGTTTGGAGCCATCGTCAACGACGAGGAGACCGGGCAGAGCGAAGCCCGCATGTTCCTGTTGCCCAAGAACGACTACAACATTATCGACACGTGGCAGGTGATCGGTCTGGCCGCCACCGGCAGCAAGGACGTCGAAGTCTCCGATACCTTTGTCCCAGCCTACCGCACGCTCTCGACCGAGCGCATCCGCGGCGGCCCCAACCGCGGCAGCGAGCTGAACCCCGGGGGCTTGTACCGATTGCCCGCCGTCAGCTTATTTGGGTTCGCGATCGCCGGCGTCTCGCAGGGCATCGCGCGCGGGGCGCTCGGGCATTTCACCGAAACGACACGCACCCGGTTGAGCGCCTACACCGGCAGAAACATCGCCGACCTGACCAACATTCAAGTCCATCTCGCCGAGGCGGCGGCTTTGGCCGACGCGGCGGAGGCGATGGCGCTGCGCGATTGCGACGAGGCGATGCGGATCACCGAGGCGGGGATTGTTCCAAGCCTCGAACAGCGGGCGCGCTACAAACGGGACGGCGCTTTTGCCGCGACCTTGTGCACCAGGGCGGTCGATCTCTTGTTCTCGGCGAGCGGCGGTGGCGCCATTTATGCGCGCAACCCAATCCAGCGCGCTTTTCGCGACGTTCACGCCGCCAATGCCCATTACAATCTGAACTGGGATGTGAACGGCGCGATTTACGGCCGGGTCGCTCTCGGGTTGTCGCCCGACGCGCCGCTGTGATGCGAGAGTGAG
>JAFAHP010000650.1 GCA_019237175.1 Alphaproteobacteria bacterium | reverse complement strand
GGTGTTCCTCGATCTTCGGATGGACCAACTCGGCGAAATGCGCCCGGAGCCGCTCGTGCGTGCCCTCCTCGTCCGCGCCCATCAGGCGCGAATAGCCGGCCACATCGGCGGCAAGGATCGCGGCGAGACGGCGGGTCGATGCCATGGCTCGGGCAGCCCACCCTGGTCGAGAGAAAACACCTGTCGAGTAACTATAGCGCGATTCGCGCGCGGCGGCATCGCTGAAGAGCCGGGTTCGGCAACCCCCGACCCGATATTAACGTGGGTACCGGCCGCGACCCGCGCTAATCCGCGGCAGCGTTCGCCGGCACTGTGCGCGGATAGCGGCGGCGTTGGACGAACACCAGCGCGATGATGCTGAGCGCGGCGGTGAACATGATGTAGAAGCTGGGGGACAGGCGGTTGCCGGTCATTGCGATCAGCGAGGTCGCAACAAACGGCGTGAAGCCGCCAAAGATCGTCACCGCGATCGCAAAGCTCAGCGACACGCCGATGCCGCGGGTCTCGGTCGGAAACAGCTCGGCAAGCTGCGAGGGCAAAACCCCGCTGTACCCGGCCTTGACGAGGCTGAGCCAGCCGGCGGCGAAGATTGCGGTGGCCAGAGAGGGAAACGCAACCATCAGGAAAAACACCGGATAAGTGCTGAGCAAAAACAGCCACGCGGTTCCCTGCAGCGGCCCGCCGCGCCCGACCTTGTCGGAGAGGTGGCCGGCAAACGGCGAGGCCACGCCGAGGATGATCGCGCCGACCAATGTCGCGGTAAAGCCGGTGGTCTGCGGCAGGTGCAGCTCTCTGATCGCATAGGTCGGGATGTAGAGGATGATATAGGCCGAGCTGTTGGAGATCGCCGAGGCTCCGATCGCCAACAGCATTTCGATCGGATGGTCGCGCAGCACGTCGCGCACTGGGGTGCGGGTCGGCCGGATCTCGACATATTCGGGGGTCTCATCAAGCCGGCGGCGGATATAAACCCCGACCGGACCGACCAGGATCCCGAACAGGAACGGAATGCGCCAGCCCCATCCCGTGAGCTGCGCAGGCGACAAAATGCTTGCCAGGATAAGCCCGAAACCCGACGCCAGGAAGTTGGTGATCCCGGTGCTGGCCCACTGCCAGCTGGCGACAAAGCCTTTGCGCGATTGGGTCTGTTCGGCAAGAAAGGTGACTGCGCTGCCGAACTCGCCACCGACCGAAAACCCTTGCAGGAGACGGGCGAAGAATATCAGCGCCGGTGCGGCGAGCCCGATCGTCGCGTAACCCGGCGTCACCGCTGTCAATGTCGTGCCGACGACCATCAACATGATCGACAATGTAAGGCCGGCCCGGCGGCCCTTGCGATCGGTGTAGGCACCGATCACGATGGCACCGATCGGACGCATCAGATAGGCGGCGCCAAACGCACCGAGAGTCGCCAACAACGAGGCGGTCTCGTTGCTGCTCGGGAAGAACACCTTTGCGATCGTCACCGCAAAATAGCCGTAAACCAGAAAATCGAACCATTCGATCGCATTACCGAGCGAGGCGGCGACGATCACCCGCGTCAGCGAGGCTCTGGCGCGACCGGCGGAAGGGGCGAGGCTGGCAGCGGTCATCGCAACTCCTGGGGCGGGTCGAGGAAATTCTCGATCACCGTGTAGGGCGAACGCTTGCGCATTATCTTCCCCGTTTTCCCGGGTTACACCAAGTTCAGATTGATTTTCCGGGTCAGCTTCTTTGTCTGACGGCCCGGAGATCACAGGTATGCGGCCCCGATTACCGCGCAGCCTGCGTCATCGATCCGGACGGCTGCCCGATAGGCGAGACCGTTCCGCGATCAAACCGGCGCGCTCGCCGCTGCATGTTGCCGAGCAGCGGCGCGTGCCGCATGATGATGCCAGAGAACCGAATTCGAGCGGGGGGATGAGCGCCACAAGCAAGATCTATTCGAGCTTTGCCAATGCGGTTCGGGGATGTCGTCCGCGTCGGACGGAGGGTCGCGGTGTCATCGCTCGCACCGCGCTGCATAGGCTAGCGGTCGGTCGCAACACGCATTGCTATCGAATAGCGCAGGGAGAAAACGATGAGCGTCGAATTCCGCTTCGTCGATCACGCCTCTGCGATGGGCGCTACCCTGGTCGCCGGCGGGATGACCGTCAGAACCTGGGCACCGCGGGCCAAGAACGTCTTTCTGCTGACCGGTGAGGCTCTGGCCGAGGCCACCGCCGATGATTGGAGGCCGAGCCCGAACGACGCGCTGACTGCGCTCGGGGACGAGACCTGGGGTGGGTTTCTCTCCGGACCGAACGATGGGACCCCCTACATGCTGTGGGTGGAGGGTAGCGGCTCGATCGGGCCGAAACGGGATCCCTATGCCAGGGAACTGACTCTGGTCCCGGCGTTTCCCGCATCGCACTGTGTCCTGCGCGATCCCGGAACATATTTGTGGCACGATCGCGGGTGGCGAGCCCCGGATTTCCGCGACCTGATCATTTATCAGCTCCATGTCGGGACGTGGTGGGCGGTCGATGCCACGGGCAGCGATGTCCGCGCGACCCGCGGCGGCCGTTTTCTTGATGTCGCGACACGCCTCGACTATCTCCGCGATCTTGGCGTCAACGCTATCCAGCTGTTGCCGGTCCAAGAATACGCGACGCGGTTCAGCGCGGGCTACAACGGCGTCGATTATTTCTCCCCGGAAGGGCTCTACCAAGTAAGCGCCGACGCCGATCTCGTCCGGTATCTGTCGGAGATCAACAACGCCCTCCTCGCCTTCGACGCGCGCCCGCTGACCTTGGAACAAATCCGTCCCGGAATAAACCAGCTCAAATGCCTGATTGACCTTGCTCACCTGCACGGGATCGCGGTCATCTTCGATCTTGTCTACAATCACGCCGGCGGGGATTTTGGCGACCAGAGCCTGTGGTTCTACGACCGCTCTCTGAATGGGAACCCGAACAACAGCCTGTATTTCACCGACCAGGATTGGGCGGGCGGGCAGGTATTCGCGTTTTGGAACGCCCATGTCCGCCAATTTCTGATCGACAATGCGGTGTTCTTTCTCAACGAATACCATATCGATGGAATCCGATACGACGAGGTGCGGGTGATTTCCGACAACCGGCCCGCCGGGCGCGAGTTATGCCAGGACATCACCGGCACGGTGCGCTTCACCCGGCCATCGGCCATCCAGATCGCCGAGTATTGGGATTGGGATCGGGCCTCGCCGGTGACGTCAACGCCCGCGGGATTGGGCTTCGACGCCGCGCTCGGCGACGGATTTCGCGACGCGGTGCGTGCGTTGCTGTCGCAAGCCGCCGCCGGTGAGACGGCGCAATTACAGCTCGATCCCGTTGCGCGGTCCTACCAACCGCCGCCGGGCTACGACGCGGCGTGGCGTCTTGTGCAACATCTGGAGAATCATGATCTGACTTACGCGGCCCATTCTGGCGCCGCCCGCGTGCCGATGCTCGCCGATCCGGCCGATCGGCGGTCGTGGTATGCGCGCAGTCGGAGCCGCGCGGCAACCGTGCTATTGTTCGCCGCCCCGGGGATTCCATCGCTATTCATGGGCGAGGAGATCCTCGAAGACAAGCTGTGGAGCGACGACGAGCAAGACCATCCCGGGCACCTCATCTGGTGGGAGGGGCTCACCAGCAGCGCGGTGATGGCGGATTACAGGCGCTTCATGCGCGACCTCATTAGGCTGCGCGGCAGCCAACCGGCGCTGCGCGGCGAAGGCGTGCGCGTCTCCCGGGTCAATAATTTCGATCGGGTGATCGTCGTGCATCGCTGGGTTGCCGATGGCAGCGCCGGCCGGGACGTCGTTATCGTCACCAGCTTCGACGAAAACCCAAAGATTGGCTATGCCATCGGTCTGCCGCAAGGCGGGCGCTGGGCGGAGCTCTTCAACAGCGATTTCTATGATCGGTTTCCGAACCCGACGGTGATTGGAAATGGCGGCGCGGTCACCGCCGACGGCCCCGGCCTCGACGGCTTTGCGCACTCGGCCCGGATCACGATCCCGCCAAACGGGGCGTTAATGCTAACCCGTGACGGGCACCTGTGATCCTTAGGTAGCCCAACAGCGGATTGTCGATTGCAAGCTGGAGACAAGATCGTGCTGCGTCTCTCCTGCCAACTCGCCATCGCCGCTCTGATGCTGATCGTGCCGATCGCCCGTGCATCAACCCTGGTTCTGACGCGATCCTACAACAA
>JAFAHP010000618.1 GCA_019237175.1 Alphaproteobacteria bacterium | reverse complement strand
CGGCGTGCGAACACCCGGCAACAGATGGCGCAGGCTGAGACTGTGCATGTATGGCTTCCACGCGACCCGGCACGTCATCTCGCGATGTTGCTCGACCAGATCGGCCATCTCCGCACTCCATTCCTCGCCCCAATAGCGCACGAATTCGGCCGATTGATCAGGACGGTGGAAAGCACGCCGCAGCCCGGTCAATCCCCCTTCAAGAAAATAGTCGAAGATCTCGCCCTCCTCGGGCTTGATCCCCATCGCGCCGACAAGCACCAGCTTCTCAAAGAACTGCGGCGCCACCGTCGCGATCTCGGCTGCGATCCAGCCGCCGAGCGAAGACCCGATCACGTTCACGGGGGCGTGCAAATCGAGATCGCGTGCGAACCATGTCACCCAAGTTGCGAGATCGTGTACCCCCATGATCCAGTCCGGCCGCGCCGATTGCCCATAGCCGGGCAACGACGGCACGATCAGGTCGTAATGCTCGGCGAGCTGCCCAAATGCCTCGAGCCAGCCGGGTACGCCGAATTCGCCGTGGATCACGAGTAGCGGCGGGCCGTTGCCGCCGCGCCGCAATTCGACGGTGATCCCGCCCGCTTCGATCAGCCGCGGCACCGGATCGCTCATCGTTTGGTGCCTCTCCGACTCATACCCAGGATATTGCGGTCTCCGCGAGGAGTTAAGCGACGAAGCAATCTCGACAAAGCCGCGCTCCCGTGGCCGCGAGATTGCTTCCCCCCGGAACGCCCGCCCTTGGCGGGCGGCCGTCCGGGGGTCGCAATGACAGTCATAAGGTAATAACGATGGGCCTGAAACAAATAAAAAGGCGTCACTGCGGCCACGGCGTCACCTCCTTTCCGGTGACGAGTGCGGATTGGTGCTCGCGCAATGCCGGAATGACCTCCCTGCCCAAAAGCTCGATGCCGCGCATCGTCGCCTCGTGCGGCTTTTTGCCTTCGCGCGCCCAAAAGGTCAGATAGCCGGGATCGGTACGGTCGATGATGTGCTTGAATTTCTGGGTAATCGTCTTTGGGCTGCCGGTCACGATCAGCCCGGCGCGGATGGCGGCCTCGTAGGTGCCTTCGGAAGCGCCGCGCTCCCGCGCCATATTCCCGGTTTTCGCCTGTTTCGACATATAGCCCGGCGGTGCCATCCATTCGGGATGCGGTCCCGCACTGGTCACGCCGGCGGAGCCGGTCCCCGCCGTCAGCGCCGATGCGGCGACCCCGCCGCGGCGGCCGATGACCGAGGCGCCGCCGTAATGATGGCGTCCCATCTCATAGGCCTCCGCGTCGGTGTCCATCACGCAGGTGTGGATCAGATAGCCGAGATGTTCCGGCTCGGGCGTCCAGCCGTCCTCGCTTGCGGTCTCGTGATAGATCTCGCGGCATTGGGCAGTAGCGTCGAGCGCGCTGCCAAGAACCAGATAGGTGATACGCTCCTTTGCCGCCCAGCGGATCGTCTCCGGGCTCAAAATGCCGGCCGCCCAGATCGGCGGGTGCGGTTTCTGCAGCGGCAATTGCCACGGGTTGACGACCCGCAGGTGATAATGCTTGCCCTCCCAGCGAAACGGCCCCGGCTTGGTCCAGGCTTTCTTGATCAGCGCAAAAGCTTCCTCGAAGCGCTCGCGGTTATAGGCGGGATTGGCATTGGTCGAGAGCTGTTCGATCCCGGTGCCGCGCACAAACCCCGATATGATCCGTCCGCCCGAGATCAGGTCGAGCATCGCGATCTCTTCGGCGACGCGCACCGGATTGTCGTGGATCGGCAGCGGATTGCCGATCAGCGCGATCGTGCCCTTGATCCGCTGGCTGACCACCGCGGCGGAGATGTTCACGCTCTCCTGCATCGATAAGACGTTGTTGTGGTGCTCGTTGCACACCGACCCGTCAAAGCCCATTTCCGAGGCATATTCGTGCTCGCGCAGAAACATCTGCCAGAGATCGCGCGCTTTCTCGCGGTCGAACAGACTGTTGGGCAGCAACAGCGCCGTAAAGCCAAAGCGTTCGAGGATGTCGTCCGGATAGGCGTTGTAACCCATCTCAGAGAAAAAGAAGAATTTGCGCGTCATTTCTCCGTATCCTCGCGTTGATTAGCGAGCGAAACATCGACCTGATACCCGTCACCTCTTTTACTATCCCGCAAGCAGTCGAGGCAGAAAAGGGGAAGGGAACCTCGCAGCCGACGATGAGCAGGTGATCCGATCATCCTGAGACGACGAAGCCGCGGTTCTCATTCCGCGGCTTTCTCGGGCATGCGCGCCTGTGCGGCGAAATGGCGCTCGACGGCGCTTGCCGAGGCGGCCTTGCGCTTGGCGCTGAAGACCTCGCGATTGGCGCGCATCCAATCCATCGATTGTGCCCGCCAGGCGCTGCGCTCCTCGAAGCGCGGCAGGACATAGCGCGCGAACAATTCGTAGGAGCGCTTTGTCGCCTCCCACTCGGCCCAGTCGTGGGCGAGCATCAGGACGCAGCCGAAGCCGCCGGTCTTGGTCCAGTAATTCTCCAAAACGCGCAGCGCGTCGTCGGGGGTGCCGACGGCACCCCGCCCGCTCTCGTTGATCGCTTCGATGCTCGGCATGCCGATCGCTGCACCCCCTTCCGGGTTGATCGAATGCGCGTAGAGCTGCCATTTGTCGAAGCCGGCGCGCACGTTCTCGATCGCCTTTTCGCGCGTCTCGGCAATGTGGAACGGCGCCATGATGCGATAGTTGGCGCGATCCATGACCCGGCCCTGCGCCGCCGCCTCGGCACAGGCAAGCTCCCAATTGTAATCGAGCGCGTCGTAGCCGTTGGGGCTGCCCGCCATCACGCACAGCATGCCGAGATCGTAGCGGCCCGCGAGCTTGCCGCCATACGGGGTCACAGCACTGGCGATCGCCAGATGCGGGCGCGGTTTCGAATAGGGGCGCAGATGCAGACGCGCCTCGCGCATCGTATACCATTCGCTCTCTCGGGTGATCACCTCGCCCGCGAGCAGGCGGGTGATGATGTCGATCGCGTCGGCCATGCGGTCGCGCTGGGTCTCGGGGTCGATACCGAGCATCATCGCATCCGATGGCAAGAGACCCGGGCCAAACCCGAACATCGCCCGCCCGCGGGTCTGGTAATCGAGCTGCACGATGTGGTCGGCCACCATCAGCGGATGGTGGTAGGGCAGCGAGATCACCCCGGTGCCGAGCCGAATGCGGCGGGTCCGCTCGGCTGCCGTGGCGATAAACAATTCAGGCTGACCATAGATCTCGTAACCGCCGGAATGGTGTTCCCCGATCCACGCCTCGGCGTAGTCGTGCAGGTCG
>JAFAHP010000580.1 GCA_019237175.1 Alphaproteobacteria bacterium | reverse complement strand
GAGGCCGTCTATGGCTCGGGCACTGTGATCACGAACCCGGCGAAATCGGGCAGAGCATCAGGATCGGCATCGCGCGGGATGCGAACCGCCTCCTGCGATTTTATCTTCGAGGCAGTCCGTTCGTCAGCGGTCCAAGATCGCTTCGGGAATGAGGCCGTATCACGGTCGCTCCCCTGCATAAACTCCTTCGCCGCAGATGAACGCGCCGGACCTTCGGGTCTCGCCCAAATCTCCGTTGATAGGGGGAGATGTCGGTCCGTGGCTCGATCCCAATGGCGCTATCCACCTAACTGAGTCGCTCCCGATGGGTTTTGCGAACGGCAGGTGTAGGGCACGAAGACCCAATCCCACGCCCAAGGCCGAACGGTCGATGTCGGATTCGACCAGCGATCAGTTGCTGCCGATATTTACGCAGAGACTTTTGCGGCAGGTTCCTTTTATTTTCACAGCTAGTCGCGCACAGGATCGAAAAGGAGTTCGCCGATATCTCGAATAGTCTTCAACCGCGAAAGTCCAAGCCGGGGCCGAACGCCATTATGTGACCCAAGCCGGCCAGCGGGGGCGAACGAGGGCACGGATTGGAGAATGGCCTAACGAGCCCGAGAACAAGCGCCTGTTCTCCCACTGGACCAACACGTCCGCCGGGCGCTCGCGTGGACCAGTACCAAAAACAGATCCAACGAAATCCCTCACTTCTCGAACGTGAATCCCACCTGACGGTGGGTCGAGGGGCGACTGCCGAAAATTCAGCTCTTCGCCGGCGGATCGAGAAGGCCGAAGGGTTTGGAGGGTTCGCCGAGCTCGTAGAAATCGGGCGGGCCGCCGGTGTAGTGCAACAAGAAGCGCTTGCCGAGCGCCGGATAGTCGAGCACATCGAGCGGCACCGCTTCGCCGCCCATCAGATAGACGAGATCCTCCTCGAACGAATTGCGCAGCAGATGGGCAATGCCGGGTGCGGGGAAGCCCATGAAATCGCCCGGCCCGACCTCGTATTCCTTGCCGTCGATATCGGCGAGGCCGCGCCCGGCCAGAATATAGACCCATTCCTCTTCGATCATGTGTGCGTGATAGGCGAACGAGTCCTTGCCCGGTGGCAGGCGCCCCAACGAGACATGCGCGCGGCTCAGCCCGGCGAGACGCGACAACCCGGTGCGCAGGAGATGCGAGTTTGGGTTGAGGCGTTGCGCGACGGCGCGCTCCTGCGCCTTCAACTCATCGGCGGTCCACAACAGTTTGCGGGCTTCGTTTGGCATGGCGTTCTCCCTCAATGGGTGACGGAGCGGCAAAATGCTTCGACCCGGTAGCCATCGGGGTCGATCGCAAACGCGGCGTAGTAACCGGGGCTGTATTCGGGCCGGATGCCCGGTCCGCCATTATCCCGACCCCCGGCATCGAGTGCTGCGGCATGAAATGCCTGCACGGCCGCCTCGTCAGGTGCTGCGAAGCAGAAATGCAGACCGGAGTTTGGGTCGGCCGGGACCGGCGATGCGGTCGGCGAGATCCACAACGCGACGCTGTCGCCGCCATAACCCAACAGGGTCGGGCTTTCCCGCAGGCATTTGTAGCCGAGCGGTGCCAACGCGGCGTCGTAGAACCGCTTGGCCAGGGCAATGTCGCGGACCCCGATCGAGACATGGTCGAACATGGCCTTCCTCTCTCACTATATAACCGGTTTGGTAGTTAAAATGATGAGCGAGGTGATGTCAACCCCTTAACGGGTTATATCTCTGCGTCGATGACGACCCGCCGAAACCCGCTCCGAGCGATGCTCATCCCGGCACCGGGGGATAATCTGTGCCTGGCGTTCGCCAATACGCTGTGCTGGCGCGGCCGCCCGACGCCGAGCGAGGGTCTCGCCGGGATCGAGGATCTGCTGCGCTGGCTCGCCGGCACTGCGAACATGCCGGCCGCGGCCATCGAGATGGCGGCCAGCCGATTGGATCGCCGTCCGACGGAAGCAAGCGGGCTGTTCGCCGCGGCCATCGGACTGCGCGAAGCGATTTATCGCATCTTCGCTGCCTGCGCCGCCTCCGAACCGGTAAGCGACAAGGATCTCGCCCTGTTGAACGGCGCGCTCGGGGAGGCACCACGGCGCGAGAAGCTGGCGCAGTTCGATGGCGGTTTTGCTTGGGAGACGAAGGAAGTCCACGTATCGGCGGCGGGTTTGCTGGCGCCGGTGTCATGGTCGGCGGCCGAGCTGCTGACGCACGCCGATCGCCGACGGGTGCAGCGTTGCGCCAATGATGCGTGCTTGTGGCTCTTCGTCGACGAGAGCAAAGCGGGGACGCGCCGCTGGTGCGACATGTCTTCCTGCGGCAATCG
>JAFAHP010000690.1 GCA_019237175.1 Alphaproteobacteria bacterium | reverse complement strand
GGATCGATATGGTCGTGACCCGGATCGAGCGCCGGTAGTCCCCGCAAAACGATTCTTTGACGCTTCTGGCGCCATGCTGTCCCGGTCGTTCAGCCGGAGCAGATTACACGTGGTCCAAATCGTCGAAAATCGGAAAGATGCTCAGAGCGCAGAATGCATCGAATTTCGACCCTATCGCAGCCCGAACAATCCCGCCCGGTGGGTATAAAAAAAAGCCCGGCCTGGCGACCGGGCTATTGGGGAATCCTTGTCCCAATAGAGCGTTTGCTTCCCGCTTGGGTCCGGCGCAGGGAGGGTGTCCACTGACATTTTCGTCAGCTTTATCTTCGGCATCGACAAGATCTCCCGCCGAAGTCGAAATAAGCGCTTTAGCGCTCGCCGACCCCGGTCTGACGTTTTAGAACGCGGAAGATTAGTAGGTTTGGCCGAAAAAGTAAGGCAAAATCATAAGCTTGGGCAACATGGTCTTTTATACCTAAAAGCCCGTACACGCCGTCCTGATAGCAGAACGAACCGCGAGCAAAGTGGGCTCGATCACCCGCCAACCGATCCAGCCCTCTTCGGTCGAGTTGGCGACGTGCATCGGTTCTTCGCCGCACATCGCGGCGAAGACGGCGGCAAGACAACTCCGCGGCTTCAGGTTCGTCATCGACGATCAGGTCGCTGACGCTCGCGGGTTCAGTCCGGGTGCGGATTTACCCCCCAGTCCGGGTGTCCCGACGGGTCCGCGTTCCAGAACATGATCTTGTCGAAATAGATCGTCTGGGTCTCCGCGCGCCAGTCACGATAAATCCCGAAGCGCGGCTGTGCGTTGATGAAGGGCGTGCCGTGGCGGCGGGCGCCATAGTCGCGATCGGCCATCGCTCCCCGGTAACTTCCGCAGAGCGTGCCGTTGAGCCAAATGTCGACCTGGCCGCTGGCGTCATGCGCGGGGTTAAGGCGCACTTGCACCGTGGTCCAGCTCTCCCGCGGCAGGTCGCGCCTGCAGATCTGCACGCGCATCACCGTCGGCGGCTGGGCGCAGGGTGTGCCGGTGGCCACCTGCGCGAAGAAACGCACGCGGTCGCCGAGTGGCCGCGCCTCGATCTTGAAGAAGGGGCTGGCGTTGCAAGACTTCCCGTCCTTGAAGGAATCCTGTTTGATTTGGTGAATGACGGTGCGGCAGAGCTGGCGTCCCACGACCGGAACGTCCTGCGGCCAGTCGCCAGCAATCTTGAAAGAGAAGCGGTACCAAACGAGTTCACCGAATTTCACCAGCTCGCCAGCACCGGTCGCGCGGTCGGATCTCACTTGGATCTCCGCCCGCTCGCTGGGCACGACGCCGCCGGGCTCTGACTCCACCGCCGCTGCGCGCGAGCCCTCGGTATCGCAGACGTAGGGCTTAGCCTGCAGCATCGCCTCGCTCGCGCCGTCGAGCCCGTCGCCCTCCTGCACCGTGACGCGGCCGACCGTCTTACCCATGCTGCTATCCTCGACCACCCCGACGCGCAGCGGCTGCAACTTGCTGTCGAGCTGACTGGAAATCCGCCACTTCCTCAGCAACTGCGATGGCGCGGCCGGATCATACGCGAAGAGTTCTGTGAAGATCGGTTGCGGCGTCCGCTGCGCCGCCGTCGCTGGCGGTGAGAATGCAGCGGCGAGAAGCAGCAATGCCGCGCGGCAGCACCTCGCCTCGCGTCCCAGACTCGATCCCGCTGCAGCCGCTAAATTGTCCCCTCGCACCGTGATGGGAGCCTTCGCAGTCGACGCACGCCCTCGCACCGGACCTCTGGCGGGAGGCTTCCCATTGCGAGCCGGCGACGAATTGCGCCAGCTAGTTCGTGACATGCGACTGGCCGCCCGTCATTCGCGCCTTTTCAGATCGCCAGATAGCCGCCGTCCACTGTTACCGTGCTGCCGGTAACCCAGCGCGACTCGTCGCAGGCAAGAAACAGCACCGCCCCGACGAGATCGTCGGGCTGGCCGAGCCGGCCGAGGGGGATCACCGCCTCTATCGCACGCCGTGCTGCGGGGTCGGTATAGCTCGCGCGGGTAAGCCCGGTCAGCGTTGGCCCGGGCGCGATCGCGTTGACACGGATGCCGTGCGCCGCCAGATCGACTGCCATCGCCTGCGTCAGCGAGCGCGCGCCGCCTTTCGAGGCGACATAGGCGGCGCGCTCGGGCCGCGCCACCTCGGCGAGCTGCGAGGTCACGTTGATGATGCTGCCGCCGCCCTGCTTGACCATTTGCTGCGCCGCCGCCTGTCCGACGTGAAACATACCGGTCAGGTTGACCGCGATGATGCGGTCCCACGTCTCGGCATCGACATCCAAGAAATTGAGCCGGTGGCTGATCCCGGCTGATTCGAGCACGATATCGAGCCCCCCAAATTCGCGCACCACAGCGGCAACCGCCGCATCGACCGCCACACGGTCGCGTACGTCGAGAGCCGACGCGGCTGCCCGCCCGCCCCCGATACGAATCCGAGCAGCGGTAGCCTCGGCCGCAGCACCATCGCGGTCGGTGCAGAACACCGCCGCGCCCTCGCGTGCCAACGCCTCGGCCCCGGCGCCTCCGATGCCGCCTCCCACTCCCGCAACCAGCGCCACTTTGCCCGCGACCCGGCTCATGCCGCCCTCCTGTTATACCATCCGCGCGTTTCCTACCACGAGGCGCGAAGGCTGGCGCAACACACGGCGCCGGAGGTCATGCAGGAATTGATCGGGCCGGCGCTGCACGCTGGAGACGACCGCGTGAAATTCGTAAGTCTCACCTATGGTTGGTAACGAGCGGAACAATCAATAGTCCGTGCGCGGAATCCGTGTTTTGGTTTGCCTAGCAAACAGCTCGCGAGACGGCGCGGAGGAGGGCG
>JAFAHP010000412.1 GCA_019237175.1 Alphaproteobacteria bacterium | reverse complement strand
CGAGGATGAACGGCGACCAGCCCTGCGCTTTCTGTTCGTCGCCGGTCTCCTCGAAGACCTTCCGGTCGAGCCAGCCCACCACCGGCGTCTGCGGCACGCCGGCGCTGGTCCACAGCGTATTGTTGGCGTCCGAGGCGAAATTCAAATGGTGCGTCGGGAAGCAGGTGCTGATCAATGTGAACTTCCCGGTCGCCGGGTCATACATCGACAGCTGGCGGCCGGATTGCTGCAGCGGAAACACCTGCGCCGACGGATGGCTCGATCCGCGCTTGCAGAAGGCCGGGTTTGCCGCGGGGCGGATCCTGGCGGTAAACCAGACCCGGCCTTTCTCGTCCATCATCGGGTTGTGGGTGACGCTCTGGCTGTCCCAGATCGGTTCGGCACCCCAATAGGGCGAGGGCTCCATCGCCGAAGTCTTTGTCGTCGGCGTGTTCGGATCGCGCACCGGATGCTTGATCTCGCTGACCGAATTGCGCGCCGGGTCGAGCACCGGGAGGTAGTCGGTGCTGTCCTCGGCAGTACCATAGAGCTTGCCGTTGGCGTTGACCGTCGGATCGCGCCGGTCGGTCGGCGTGAGGTCGTGGAGGTAGGCCGTGGGCCGGCTCCAGTCCCACAAGGTCAGCACGATATTGCGCTCGATGCCCTGCGGCCGCGGCGGCTTGGCAAACGGCAGCTCGCCGTTGGCAACCCGGTCGGTCCAGTCGCCGAAATATTGAAACGCCAGCTGCGGATCGAGCCGGCTGATCGTATTGACCATTCCAGTCATCGCCTGGCCAGACTGGATGCGCCGTGACCAGGCGTCCGCTGAAGAATCGAAATGGCCGAGTGCCGTGGGGATCGTGCGCGTCCCGAGCGTGCCGATCCCGTGGCAGGCAATGCAGCCGGTGGTCTTGATGATATTCAACCAGGCTTGCTGACTTTTGATATCCTCCGGCATATTCTCGTCGCGCTTCGGGCCGGAGAACTGGCTCTGATCCGGAATGGTAAGCAGCGAATACCAGTAGATCGCCGGATAATACTGCGCAGCGGCCGCCGCACTGGGCGCCGGCACGGCGGTCAAATTGACGATCTTCCCCGGCTTGGTGACCACCCTCGGGCCGTCGATGAGCCCGTAGCCCCGCGCCCAGACATCGTAATTCGCCGCGGGAAGGTCCGGAACGACATAGCGTCCCTGGTCGTCGGTCACGACGATTTTGGCGAACGGCGTCGGCAGCCCTGTGGTTTCGGCAACCACCCACACACCCGCCTCCGGCCCGTTCGTGCTCCGAACCACGCCGCCGAGATCATTGGCACCGATGCGGATCGCCGGCTCGGTTTTTTGCTGGGCGCCGAGCGGCATCGGCGCGACACCCACAGCTAGGGCGATGCCGATAGCCGTCATCGCCGCGAACAGCGAATTCCTGGTCCTCATCGCTCGATCCCTCCCCCAATTACGAGAAGTCTCGCTCCCGAACGAGCGGGCGGCAAGACCTACCGCAACGGGCGAACCGGAGCTCGTGTCGAAAAGTCTGACAAGCGGAATGGGCAGGCGCAGGCGGGGCCATCGCGCCGCAATCATGCGGTTGGCAGCCTTAATAATGCGGTGCTCTCGCTAATACGGGGTGAAGAGCCGTCGGAGGAATTTACAAGCCGAGCGTCTATCCCGCGCTTCGAACAGCTAGATTAACCGACTAAGGTTCTGGTATTTCGTCATTCCCACGAGTATGGCGCGAATTTTGCTCGTGTTTCGCGAATCGTTTCGCGCGAGTCTTGAATAATGGTAATGTCATATTCGATCTGCCGCTTTGAACCGAGCAACGATGCGGACACGCGGAGCGGCTGCAAACGCTGGTTTCCGCTTGCTGCGGTGCTGGCGTTGTCGTGGCTGGCGGCGGCGCCGATGGCTCAGGCGACGAATTTCATCTGCGACACGACCGGTGGCAATTGGACGGCGGCGGCCGATTGGACCAACTGCAACGGCACCTTTCCAAACAATGGCGGCGGCAATACCTACGACGCCACGATAACGAGCGGCACCTCGACGCTCAATTCCGCGGTCACGGTCGCCAATGTGACCGTCAATTCCAGCGGCGACTGGACGGCTTCCGCGTCTGGCAGCACGATCGGCTTGACCGGGGGGCTTTCTAACAGCGGCCTCACGGAGATTGATTTGGGAGGGAGTGGCGGCACCACCGTTAACATCGCCGGCACGCTGACCAACAGCGGCGCGACCTATATCGGCAATGGCGGGATCACGCAGGTAACGACGGTCACCGCCGGCGGGCTTTCCAACACCGGCTCGCTCACCATCACCGGCAGTGCCTCGACCCAGGCGGCGCTGGACATCGGCGCAGCGGCGCCGACGACCTGGACCGGCACTGCCAATCTCGCCGGCGACGCGTTGCTGCAGTTCACCGGCACCGGCCAGATCGGCACGATCGGCAGCGGCGCGCAAATCAACCTCAACGGCCCGCAGGCGTTTGTCGCGGCCGCCGGGTTGGGCAGCACCAGCAACAGCGCGCTCGGCGGTCTGACGAGCAACGAGGGGACCTTTATCCTGCAGAACGGGGCCGCGGTGACGACCGGCGGCGGGCTTGGCAACAGCGGCACGATCGAGGTCGATCTCGGCGGCCAGGGCGGCAGCACCCTTGGTGTCACCGGCACCTTCACCAACAGCGGTGCGACCTATATCGGCAATGGCGGCATCTCGCATGCGGCGACGCTGACCGCCGGCGGGTTATCCAACACCGGCACGATCGACATCACCGGCGGCGCGACAAGCCAAGCGATCCTCCAGCTTGGCACCGGTGTCACCACGATCGCCTCGGGGGCAACACTCAACCTCGAGAACGCTAACGCCCAGGTGCAGCTCACCGGCAATTCAAGTAACAACAGCGGTCTGTCGAGCCTCTCGAGCAACGCCGGGACCTTTACCCTGCAGAA
>JAFAHP010000289.1 GCA_019237175.1 Alphaproteobacteria bacterium | reverse complement strand
TGTCAAACAGTACACCACACGTTCGAGGGTTAGGCGCCGAGCCGCGCAAACCGCGCGTGCTGCAAGCAATCTCGCCGGCGCCGGCCGAACGAAATGACGCGCCTGAGGCGCTCCCAGTCGCGTCAGAAGCCGTTTGGGCGCGCGAGATTCCGCGGTCTGAATTTGCCCGCATTCGGACCTGGGTAAAGTACGGCATGACGGCTGCTCAAGTGGCGCGGGTCCATAGGGTCACCATTGCCGATATTGAGCGCATTCTCCGCAAAATCTGATCTCGATTTAGCAAAGCCCTCCTACCGGCTGTGATAATCGGGTGTACCGCTTGTAGCGGTCGCAGACGGCACGACGGCGCGACGACGACCGCTGATGCGTTGTTTGTTGGAGCTTGGGGTGCCTCGGGCTGCGCCGCTATTCAAACTCGGCGCGCCGCTCCAGGCCAATGATGGCGGTCTTATCGACGGCGGACCGGTCGGCGACCGCGATCGGCTGCACCTCGATCGTGATCTTCTTGATCGTGCCGGAGAAGAAAGCGGGAACCCTGTACTCGTCAGTCACCGGGGTCGCCAGATCCTCACCAACGTCGGCCCCCTCATCGGCCGAGAATACGAAGGGCTGGGTGCGGGCGATCCGACCTTTAGCAATCCCAGTGCCGTCGAGAGAAATCCGCCCTGTGCCCCCCGATCCCGGGTTGCCGCCGTCGTAGGCGAAATCGAAGCGGAGAACATGGTCGCCGGATGGCGCCACCTGGCCGGCAACCACTTCGTAGCGCTCGATGCCCAGCCAATTATAGCTAAACCTGGGCCGACCATCCTTCAGCCAAAGGCTCCAACCGCCAAATCGCCCCCCTTGGGCCAGAACGACGCCCGACGCACCGGCGGCGGGTATTCCGATCTCGGCGGCGACCGAAAACGAGCGGTTCTTGATGTTGATAAAAGCGTTCTCCATCAAGCCGGACATGCCCGGGTAGAGGGTCAGCGACGTCCGGCCACTCATCAGGTCCGGGCGGCCCGCGACGGCGGCATTGAGTCTTTCGATCGACCGGTCGTCGATCGGCAGTACGTGGTTCGCGATCGCGACCCTGGTGAACAGATCCTGCATCTCCTTCAGTTTCGCAAGATTGCTCGCGGCAAGGTCATGGCTGAGGCTGAAATCGGCGCGCGTGTCGTAAAGCTCCCACTTGTCGTTGGCGAGGCTCGTACGCGGCTGTAGCTCCCATGGCGCCTTGTGCACGGTTCCGGCTAGCCAGCCGTCATGATAGAGGGCCCGGTTGCCGATGATTTCGAAATATTGCGTGGTATGCCGGTCAGGCGCGTGCGCGTCATTGAACGAATAGACCATGCTCACACCCTGCATCGGGATCTGTTCAGTGCCATTGACCGATTTCGGTTCCGGCAGACCCGCTGCCTCGAGGATTGTCTGCGCGATATCGACGACGTGGTGCCATTGCGAGCGAATTTCATTTTTCGTCTTGATGCCGTTGGGCCAGTGGACAACCAGAGGGTTGCGGGTGCCGCCGTAGCTGCTCGCCACTTGCTTGACCCAGGTGAACGGCGTGCCGCCGGCGACGGCCCAACCGGCCGCGTAATGATTGTAGGCCATCGGGCCGCCGAGCTCGTCGATCCGGTCGAGTTGCAGAGCGAGTGGCTCCGGAATCCCGTTGAAATAAGAGATCTCGTTGAAAAGGCCATTGGCTCCGCCTTCGGCGCTCGCACCGTTGTCGCCGACAATGTAAAAAATCAGCGTGGTGTCGAGCTGGCCCAGCTCCGCAATGGTGTTAATCAACCGGCCGATCTCGTAATCGGCCGTCTTTTCGTCCGCCAATCATCTTATCCGATTTTCTGTCGGTGTTCGGTATTTCCGGACACCTCGGAGCTGGCCGCTCATCGATCGTTTTACGGACAGAGCCGGGAGGACACTCGCAGGCCCGACCGGTCGCGCCCGATAATCATCAAACCCCTGCGCTAAATAATTTTCAAAATGACAGGATCGCCGCCCCAACCGCAGGATAGGATGTCTGCGTGATAATCGGGTGCACCGCTAGGAGCGGTCGCAGACGGCCCGACGGCGAACCGCTGATGCCCCACTTGGGTCATTTTCCACATTTTTGGATTCGGTCGAAAGCGGACCTTGGGCGGCCCAGATCCCGATAGCCACCGATTAGATTGCAGCCGGCTCGCCGGTTGCCACCTAAAGCAAAGCCTGAGACGCCAGCGGCGTGTCCAGGCGGGGACCATTACGCGATGAGACT